>CAJWRJ010000008.1 GCA_913046215.1 uncultured Legionellales bacterium
CTGATAACACTACGTCTGATTTACTCAATGATATGGAGGCTATTAGAAATACGTTAGGCATCGAGAAGTTTATATTGTTTGGTGGTTCCTGGGGAGCAACGCTTGCATTACTTTATGCAGAGCTCTACCCACAACATGTATTAGGTATAATTCTAAGAGGTTCATTCTTAGCGCGAAAGAAAGATTTAGAATGGTTTATTGGAGGCGGTGTAAATCGAATCTATCCACACTATTGGCAAGAATTTTTATCTATATTTAGCAACGAAGAAAAAAATAATTTAATGAATTCTATGCATCAGCATGTATTCTCAAAAGATAGAAAGATACAGCTAGTTGCTGCAAAAGCTTGGTCACTATGGGCGGGAAGAGTTGTAACCCACTGTTTTGATCAAGAATATCTATTAGAAGATGATGAAGATGAAGATAAATTAATTAGCGATGTAAAAATAGAAATACATTATGCAAAAAATAGTTATTTTATAAGCGAGAATCAAATAATCGAAAATGTAGGCAATATTCCCGATATTCCTATTACTATAGTGCATGGTGAGCATGATATAACATGTTTGCCAGAGTCCTCTCACTTATTAAATAAAACTCTGCCTAATTCAAATCTTATTCTTGTTCCAAATGCCGGACATTTAGCAGGAGAGCCAAAAATTACTGATGCCTTAATTAATGCAACAGATAACATGCTAAAACATATCAATGAAAAATAATTACTCAGTTAAACCTAAAATTATGGGCATCTTGAATGTAACTCCCGATAGTTTTTCAGATGGCGGAGAATTTAATAATCTTGATTCTGCAGTATCGCAGGGAAAAAAAATGATTGATGAAGGTGCAGATATTATTGATATCGGAGGAGAATCAACACGTCCTGGTTCAAAACGTATTTCCAGTCAAGAGCAAATAGACAGAGTAGTTCATATTATTGAAGCAATAAATGAAACTAAACCAGGGCATGTTGAAATCAGTATTGATACAACTCAATCCGAAGTTGCTGAAGCAGCACTAAGCGTTGGAGCTAATATAGTAAATGATGTTTCAGGAGGTAATGATGACCCAGAGATTATTCAGTTGTGTGCTGAAAAAAAATGTCCATATATCATTATGCATATGCAAGGAACTCCAGAAACGATGCAAAATGATCCAAGCTATGACGATGTAGTTACAGAGATTTTATCTTTTCTTCAGAAACGTGCGGAGGAGTGCATTAAAGCTGGCATTGATAAAAATGATATTATTATTGATCCAGGAATAGGTTTTGGAAAAAAAAGTGACCACAATCTTAAACTACTAAATAATCTCAATATTTTTGTTAATACAAAATATCCTGTGTTGTTAGGCACAAGCAGGAAAAGATTTATGGGTGAAATATGCTCTGTTAATAAACCTTCGGACTTAGTTGGTGCTACAACAGCAACTACTTCATTAGGAGTTTTAGCGGGTGTAAAAATATTTCGTGTTCATGATGTAATGGCAAATAAACAGGCAATGGAAACAGCTTGGGCTATAAAATCATTGGGCTAAACAGATTCAGGTGTTTTTTTGTTACTGATTTCCTTTGAATTCTTCATATTTCTAAATATCAATGGTTTTGATTCAAATTCTTTATTACCAGAAAGTTTAGCAATGCGTTCAACGTCACCGTGAAGTTTTTCATGAAAAGGTGATTTATCGCACACTGGGTCTGCGTTGGTTGCATCACCTGTTAACATATAGGCTTGGCAACGACATCCTCCAAGATCTTTATGCTTTTCGTCGCAAGAGCTACATGGCTCTTTCATCCAAGAGGTTCCCCTAAATTTATTAAAATCTGGAGAATCATTCCAAATCCAATCGACATTATGATCTCGTACATTTGGAAATTGAAGACCAGGCAGTTGACCAGCAGCATGACATGGTAGCGCGCTTCCATCGGGAGCAATAGTTAAGAAAATATTTCCCCATCCATTCATGCATTTTTTTGGTCGATTTTCGAAATAATCAGGAATCACATAGATTATTTTCATTTTATCTTTCATTTTTTCCTGATACTCGCGCGCAATAGATTCAGCATGCATCAACTGTTCTTTTGTTGGGAGTAACTGATCAATGTTTACTCTTGACCATCCATAGTACTGAGTACTCGCAAGTTCTACATAATCGGCATTTAGATCAACAGTCATATCCAATATATCTTTTATTTGGCTAACATTTTTACGATGCAGGACAATATTAAGTACCATAGGGTATTCATATTTCTTTACTAGCCTTGCCATTTCATATTTATGTTGAAATGATTTTGTTCCACCAATGTAATTATTTAATTCTTCATTGCTTGCTTGAAAACTTATTTGAATATGATCAAGACCTGCTTCTTTGAAGGCTACAATTCTTGACTCATCCATACCAACACCCGAAGTGATTAAATTGGTGTAATATCCTAAGCTGCGTGCTTCTTTTATTAAGATTTCAAGATCTTTTCTAACTAACGGTTCGCCTCCAGAAAATCCAAGTTGTGTTGCTCCCATTTTACGAGATTGCTGCATAACCCTAATCCAATCTTCTGTACTAAGTTCATTTTTATACTTAGCCATCTCAACGGGGTTTGAGCAGTACGGACACTGCAGAGGACAGCGATATGTTAGTTCAGCAAGCAACCATAGAGGTTGAGATTGGTTACTTAACTCTGATCCAGCCGTTGCCATAGACAACCTCCAAAAATTTCATGACATCCTCATTTACATCAGCCCCATCGAAAGTAGCAGAAACATCCATAATAATATCACTTATCGATTTTTTACCATCTACACGCTTCATTATTTCTCCTGCACTTTGACTTAGTTTAACCATACCCTCAGGGTAGAGCACTACATAGCAGTTTTGAACCTCTTCCCATTGAACACGAAAAGTAGGTACAATTTCAAGTATAGTTTCATTCTTTAGTTCCAAAAAAGCCCCTATTTACAATTATAAAACGGCGGTTTTTTCTCAATATATGCCATCCACATACAATCTAGCATAGTCCATAGAATATCAAGCTTAAATTGCAAAAGTTGTAGAGCATGTTCTTGTTCAGCTCTGGTTTTATAATAATCGAGAGTTATATCTAAACCATGTTGAACATCTCGACGTGCTTCTTTTAATCTTTTACGAAAATACTGATAACCTTTCTCATCGATCCAGGGATATAAATTCGGCCAATTATCGAGTCTTTTCTGATGAATTTTTGGAGCAAATAATTCAGTTAGTGATGAACTCGCAGCTTCTTCCCATGTGGCTCTTCTTGCAAAATTTAGATATGCATCAATTGCAAATTTAACACCGGGCAATACATGTTTATATGACAATGTTTCTTCTCTAGATAATCCAACAGCTTCAGCTAATTGAAGCCATGCTTCAATGCCACCATCATCTCCTTCCGTTCCATCGTGATCAATGATTCTTTGAACCCATTGTCTTCTTGCATCACGATCTGTGCAGTTAGACATAATCGCTGCATCTTTAATTGGAATAGTAGTTTGATAGTAGAAGCGATTAGCGACCCAGCCTTGAACAGCATCTTTATCTAGGCCACCTTCATTCATTAAAATATGAAAGTCGTGATTGATGTGATAATACTTTTCTTTTGAGCGAAGCTTTTTTTCAAATTCTTCGCGAGTCCATGGTTTATGATCTTTAGTCATTTTTTATTTTTCCAAAAATTAAATTACAATATCCATACCATCAAAAGAAACTTCTATTCCAGCCTCAGTTAATTTCTTTCTTTCAGAAGAGTCTTCATCCAATATAGGGTTTGTGTTGTTAATATGAATTAAAATTTTACGTGGTTTTTTAAGTTTACAAAGGGTTTCCATAATACCACCCTTGCTTGATTGATCTAAATGTCCCATTTCACTTGCTAATTTATCGCTGATACCATGTCTTGACATTTCATCATTGGTCCAAACAGTTCCATCGACTAGTATGCAATCAGCATTAGACATATATTCGAGGACATGATCTTCAATTACACCTAAACCCGGTGCATAGAAAAGATTTTTGCCAGTACCCGTGTCTTCAATTTTAAAACCAACATTATCGCCTGGTACCGTTGCGTGTCTGTGTGGAGAATATGGAGGCGCTTCACTTTTTAATGGTACAGCAGTAAATATTAAATTATCTGCTTTCTCGATAGTAAAACTTGATTGGTCAGTTTTAATTTCATTCCAATTGACACCGCGAAAGTGACTTAGCATATTAAATATGGGGTATCCGGTTGTCATATCTTCATAAACTGCAGATGTACAATATACATCCCAAGGTTTGTCGTGCTCTCTCATTATGATTAATCCGGTAGTGTGATCAATTTGAGCATCACAAAGAATGATTGCACAGATCCCCGTATCTCTAATTTTACGTGCAGGCTGAAGGGGAGGAAAAGATTCTATTTGAGCACGAATATCTGGAGACGCATTAAACAATACCCAATCCTCGCCATTACCACTAATTGTGATTGATGATTGATTTCTTGCAGAACTTTTAATCGTTCCTGCACGAAGTCGACTGCAATTGTCGCAATTACAGTTCCACTGTGGGAAACCTCCACCAGCACCAGTTCCTAGTAAATGGATTTGCATATAATTGTGATGATTTATTCCTAAAATAAAGTTCGTGTTAAGTGAAATCTATTGCGATAATCGTGCCAAAGAAGAATAGTTTTACAAGTTAAACATAAATAACTATATAAATCAATACGATATAATTTATTTGTAAACTAAATTCTTCATATTAATTATATTATTTTATTTTTTTTCCAACTAATTTTAGAAAAAATTGGTTCATAACAGCCGATTAATTAGATAAAAATATAGCTCTATTAAATAATCTTGCACGCTTATAATCATTCGCGATGAATAAATTAAAGATCGAAAATATACTTTTTCTCACTGGAAAGCTTGCACAAAAGCGTCTCGAGAGAATTCTCAAAGAAATGGCGCCAACGGAATTCACCTATGAAATTCGAAATATAGGCGTAAGTGTTGCAGCCCTCATGACTGCTCAAATGATCAATCGTAGAATTAAGGACCTGGAGCAGATTGATCGGATTATTGTTCCAGGACTTTGTCGCGGGGATCTTTCAATACTATCAAAGGAAATTGGAATACCTTGCGTAAGAGGGACTGTTGATATGAAAGATTTGCCGACTTTTTTTGGAAGAGATTGCAAACCTGTAGATTTAAGTAAACATGAAGTAAAAATCTTTGCAGAAATTGTTGATGCGCCCATGGTAACTATAGATAGTATTCTTAAAAGAGCTGAGCAATATAGGCAGGATGGAGCAAATGTTATTGATATTGGATGTTTACCAGATACATCATTTCCTCATTTAGAAGATGCTATTAAAGAACTACATCAAGCTGGTTTTAAAGTTAGCGTAGACTCATTAAATGAGGATGAATTATTAAGAGGAGGTAAAGCTGGTGCTGATTATTTGTTAAGTTTAAAAGAAAGCACTTTATGGATTGCTGATGAAGTTAGTTCAACACCTGTACTGATTCCTGATAGACATGCTGATATGAAATCTTTATTCAATGCGATTGAAAAATTTTCTAGTATTGGGCGAACTTTTTATGCAGACCCAATACTTGATCCAATTCATTTTGGATTTACAGAATCAATAATCCGTTATCATGAATTGCGCGAAAAATACCCTGATATAAAAATAATAATGGGCGTTGGAAATTTAACAGAGTTAACGGAAGCAGATACAACCGGTATTAATGCAATTTTGTTTGGACTAATATCTGAAATGAATTTAAATGCTGTGTTAGCAACTGAGGTGAGCGCACATTGTCGTAGCGCGGTTAGGGAAGCAGATATTGCTCGACGTATTTTTTATGCAGCAAAAAAAGATAATAGCTTGCCGAAAGGTCTTGATGGATCTTTACTGGGTATGCATGAGAGAAGACCTTTTCAGTATGATACTGATGAAATAGAAGAATTTTATAGAGATGTAAAGGATCCAAGTTATCGAATTCAAGTTAATGAAGATGGTATTCATGTTTATAATCGTGATGGAATTAGTGCGAGTATGAATCCTTTTGACCTGTTTCCAGAGTTAGATTTATTACAAGAAGATGCACCTCATGCATTTTATATGGGCGTAGAACTTGCAAGAGCACAAATTGCACTACAACTAGGAAAAAAATATATGCAAGATGAAGAATTAGATTGGGGTGTTGCGACAAATCGAAGAACAGAAGAACAGAAAAAAGAAGATATAGAAGCAACCCATAACATGAGAGAGCTTAGAAAACAGTCAAATGAATATAAATCCGAAGGAAGCACATTAAAAGCAAGAAAAAAAAGAATAAAGCAAAAATGATATATGAAGTTATAATAACAACAGTAAATGCCAATGGTTCAGTACATATGGCGCCAATGGGTATTTGGAAGAATGAGGGAAAAATTATAATCTCTCCCTATAGGCCATCAGCAACACTCGAAAATATAAAAAGGACCAATAAGTGCATAGTTAATAGTATTGATGATGTTAGAATATTTGCAGGTTGTTTGACTGGAAACAAGGATTGGGATTTATTACCAACTGAAAAAGTAGAAGGGTATCGATTGAAAGATGCACTAAGTCATCTTGAGCTTGAGCTGGTAATGCAAGAAGATGATGAGCTGAGACCGCGTTTTTATTTTAAACCTATTCATGAAGTGATACACAAGCCTTATAAGGGTTTTAATCGAGCTCAGCAAGCAGTTTTAGAATTAGCCATCTTAGTTAGTCGAATCGATATGTTACCTTGGGAAAAGATTGAGCATGAAATAAAGTATTTATCAATTGCTATAGAAAAAACTGCTGGTAGTAAAGAGAAAATTGCATGGGGCTGGCTAATGAAAAAAATTGAGGACAGTGGACACAAAATAAAGAGTGATAATTTATGACGAGAATGTTAGCAAGCGTCTGTACAATAAAAGAAGCACAAATTGTTCTTCGTGAAGGCGTAGATATTATTGATTTAAAAGATCCAAAATCTGGCGCACTCGGAGCACTTGATTTAGACACTATTAGTTCAGTTGTTAAATTAGTCGATAATGATCTTCCAACAAGTGCAACGATAGGTGATATCTCATCAGATAATCCCAAGATAAAAAATAGAATTATTGATGTGGCAGCAACAGGTGTTGATTATGTAAAAGTCGGATTATTTAGCAAAAAAATTACAAAGAATTTTTTAAATGCAATAAAAGAATCTAGTGCCTATAAAATTAAAATTGTAATTGTTGTATTCGCGGAAGATCTAGAGGACGTTAAGGCATTAGAACCAATAATAAAATCAAATATCCAAGGGATTATGCTTGATACAAAAAATAAGTCTCGACTGAATCTCTGTTCATTAGTTGAATTGGAGCATATAGAGAAATTTATACAATTAGGAAAAAGCTATAATTTGATTACAGGTTTGGCAGGATCAATTAACCACAATCATATCGATAGGCTTTTACCTCTCCGGCCAGATTATTTAGGTTTTAGGGGCGCACTTTGTGTAAAAAGAAATCGCATTAGTTCTATTGATGCTTTGTCAGTAAAAAAAATAAAAGATATAATTCATAAAAAGAAATTAATTGATTGTGACAATGGTTTAACAAAGGAGGTTTTGATAAATGGCTCAATGGCGTAAAAAAGAAAAGGATGAAATATATTCAGATGAAGAAATAGAAGCAAGGTTGAAGGATGAGTTACCAAGCTGGTATTACGAAGCTGGATGGATTAGGCGTAAATATAAAACAAGCGGATGGAAGGGAAGTTTAATGGTTGTTAATACAGTCGGACATTTAGCAGAGGCAGCTTGGCATCATCCTGATTTGACAGTTTCTTACGCATTTGTTGTTGTTAAATTAGTAAATCATGCTGCTAAGGGTGTTACAGACAAAGATTTTGATCTGGCAAAAAAAATAGAAGCAGTATTAATGTGGCAACCAGGTAATGAGGACTCGGCACTTGAAGGTACACCGGACGACCAAAGATTTAAGTACATAAAATACGACTAAATTCTACTCCAGTCACCAGACTTTCCGCCTGTTTTCTCTAGTAGTTTTATTTCGGTTATAGTCATTTCTTTATCAACTGCTTTACACATATCGTATATTGTCAGGAGTGTTATCTGTACGGATGTTAGCGCCTCCATTTCAACCCCAGTTTTGCCTTCCGTTTCAGCACAGCATTCACAATAAATTGTATTTTTTTTGTCATTGATATCTAGTTCAATATTAATATGTGTAAGAGAAAGAGGGTGGCAAAGCGGAATAAGGTCGCTTGTCTTTTTTGATGCAATAATTCCCGCAGTTCTTGCTATAGCCAGTACATCTCCTTTCTTATTAGTTTTTTCCTTTATTAGAGACAGTGTTTCTGGCTTCATTGTAATCATTCCAGAGGCGACCGCTCTGCGACGTGTAATAGCTTTATCGCCAATGTTTACCATATGAGCAGCACCTTCGGTGTTAAAATGCGTTAATTTAGACATAAAAATAGTTACTCTTTGTTATAATATTTAATATTACTCAAATTAAGTCTGTAGATATACAGAAGTTTATATTTATGCAAGTTTCAGTCAAATATTTTGCAAGTTTACGAGAGCTGATGGGCGAATCAAGTAGATTATTTGATATTGAAGAGAAATCATCGGTTGACGATCTTTGGCAGCAAATAAAAAATAAAAAAAATGTAAATTTCGAGAATGTTATGGCAACTGTCAATATGCAATATGTTAAATCTAATCATCAATTACACGATGGAGATGAAGTCGCTTTTTTTCCTCCTGTGACTGGAGGATAGCTATGAAAATTAACATCTGTGAAAATTCATTTAACTCTTATGAAGAAATTGATGCATATGAAAAAAAGTTAAATGCTAAAGGTAAATTTGGTGCAACGGCATCATTTATTGGGTCAATGAGGAATTTTAATGAAGATAAAAAAATTGAAAGCATGTTTCTTGAACATTATCCTGACATGACAGAAAGTTTTTTAAATCAAATTGCGAATGATGCGCAAAAAAGATTTAATCTTATTGATATATTGATACTTCATAGGGTGGGGCAGATTGAAATTAGTGAGCACATTGCACTAGTTGCTGTCTGGTCGGAACATCGAAAAGAGGCCTTCGAGAGCTGTCGCTTTATAATGGAGGAGCTTAAGAGTAGAGCACCTTTTTGGAAAAAAGAAAAAACAACCACTGGCACACATTGGGTTAAAAACAACACCCCTGGAACTTAGAAAAACAATTCCAACCAGACTAGTTCGTAGATTCCACTTGTACAAGATTGTCTGAAAATGTAGGCGCATGCCCCATGTTCACAAATTCAGCAGAACTTATACAGTTAACCGTACCGTTATTTAGCTGACGCCAATAGCCAAGAGTAGCTACAACAAGTCCAGCATTAACATCATCTGTAACTTTTGCGTCTCCTTCAAAACTACCACGGTCATTAAAAACTCGAATTTTATCTCCACTATTGATACCTCTTGATTTTGCATCAATCTCATTTATTAATACAAACTGTTCGCCTTGACCTTTGATTTTATGATCCATATTTGCATAACATGAATTTAAAAAGCCATGACTTTTTGGCGATACAATATTTAGTGGATATTTCTTTGCGAGCTCAGGACTTGTTTCAGCTGATTCACGTGGTGGCACGTAATCTGGTAAAACATCAATTGGCTCTCCAGGTTGGTAAGCATCATACATTTGACGAAATGGACCTGCTACAAAGTTAGTTGCTCCCTCTAGTTTAATTTCACATTTACCTGATGGGGTTGGAAAATTACCTTCTTTATGCGGGACTCTATTATCTTTTGTACCAACATTTAAACGCGCAAACCCATTCTCTCTTAAGTAGTTAAGATCAATTCCTTCACACGCTGGAGAATCCCAATCAACATAATTTTCTAAACATTCTGTATCAGTCCATTTGAATTGATCATCATCATAACCCATGCGCTCTGCAAGACGACGAAAGATTTCAGCATTTGGTATTGCTTCTCCAGGGGAATCAACACTCTTTGCATTGTATGTTAGATATAAATGCCCCCACGATAAAATAATATCTTCCATTTCAGCTCCCATTGATGCAGGCAGCACTATATCAGCGTAAGAGGCTGTATCAGATATAAAATGTTCTGCTGATACAGTAAAAAGATCATCACGCATTAAACCCTTAACAATTTTTTCTGTCTCGGGTGCTTGTGTTACTGGGTTGGCGTTCCAGCACATAAATGATTTGATAGGTACTTCTGTGTGGGTTTCTCCTGTTAATGCGCGACCAATTTGAAGTGCATTTATCACTCTAGTTCCTTCAGGTATTAAATCAGGTCGACAAATTACATCGAACTTATATGGATGTTCCCAAACTGGAAATTGAGTAATACCGCCTCCAACATGACGCCATGCTCCTGTTAATGCAGGAATACAAGTTACAGCGCGAATAGTTTGACCACCACCAAAATGCCGCTCTAGTGCAACCCCAATTCTGATTGCAGCAGGTTGTACTGTTGCTAGTTCTCTAGCAAGAGTTCTTATATCCTCTGCCTTAATACCAGTTATTTTCTCAGCCCACTCTGGTGTACGTTCTTTAGCACGCTCTGCTAATTCTTCAAAACCTACTGTGTAATTTTCTGCGTAGTCTTTATCAACTAAATCTTGTTCTATAATACTATTGATGATCGCCATTGCTAGAGCACCATCAGTACCTGGTTTTGGTGCAATGTGCCAGTCCGCTTGTTTTGCAGTTCTTGATGCATAACTGTCAATCACCACAACTTTCGCACCTTTTTGTTTTGCATCTTGCACGATAGCCCAATGATGCAGGTTTGTACTAACGCTATTACAGGCCCAAATTACAATGTATTTAGAATGTATATAACTCTCTGGATCAACGCCCGCTGTTGGACCAACTGTTGACAACCATGCAGTACAAGAGCCTTCACCACAAAATGTTCGTTCTGTGACAGTAGCACCCATACGCGCAAAAAAAGCATCTGCGCCATTTAATCCGTGAACGAGTCCTTGATGTCCAAGATAGCTATATGGGACGATTGCTTGAGGACCATACTCTTCGATTATTTGTTTCCAGTTATTCGTTATTTCATTTAACGCCTCATCCCATGAAATTTTTTCGAACTTTTTGCTTCCTTTTGGTCCCGTTCTTCTTAGTGGCGTTAGAACACGATCTTGATGATAATGACGCTTTTCGTAGTCTTTTAATTTTACACAAAGACCCCCACGAGTCATCGGGTGTTCTTTGTTTCCACGTACGCCCGTAACTTTTCCATCTTCAATATCGAAAACCATCGCACATGTATCTGGACAATCATGTGGACATCCACCAAAAGCAGTTTTAATTTTTGGATTAGCAGCCATTATCTATACCCTCGTGTTTTTTAATTCTTATGATTTTCATCATAGCAAATTAGATATTGCTATTATATCTTTTTTATCGGGGATAACGGTAAAATAAAGATTAATTAAATTAATAAAAACATATAGTTATAGATATTTAGGATGGGAGAGTGTTGATTTTAGTGATTAAATAATGCCTTCAAATGGCTGAATATCAACACTATCACCAGGATTCACCTCTTTACTATCAATAGGCAATACAATAAAACAATTTGCTTCAGACATTGAGCGAAGAATTCCCGAACCTTGGGGGCCTGTTTTTCTTACTGTAAGATTATTATTTTTATCCTTTTCGAAGATACCGCGCTGATATTCAACTCGACCCGGCTTTTTTCTTAATGAAGAAGTTGATATTGCTTTTAATACTATTGGTAAATAAGAAGTCTCACCAGCAAATTTTTTTATTGCGAGTTGAGTAAACTGATAAAATGTTACCATTACAGAAACTGGGTTACCTGGAAGGCCAAAGAATAATGTGCTTTTTATTTTTCCAAATGTTAGAGGTCTTCCTGGTTTGATAGCCACTTTCCAAAAATTAATATTTCCATATTTTTCTAAAATATCTTTTATATAATCTGCTTCTCCTACAGATACGCCACCCGATGTAATCAGCATATCAACTTCGCCAGCTGCCTCATTGAAAGCTTGAGTGAGTGATTCTTTATCATCTTTAACGACTCCCATATCAAAAATTTCAACGTTAAGATTTGATAACATCGTATACAAGGTGTAACGATTACTATCATAGACGTCGCCAACATTTAATTTTTCTCCTAACGAACGTAATTCATCGCCTGTTGAAAAAAATGCAATCTTTAGTTTTCTGTAAACTTCAACCTTAGGTATGCCTAGTGATGCTAATAGCCCAATATCTGCTGGGGTAAGATTTTTTCCTTTTTTAATAGCAATAGCTCCTTTTGCAATATCTTCACCAGCTTCTCTTACATTAGAACCAGGTTTGATTTCGTTATCAATCAAGATTTCATTTTGTGTTTTTGAAGTTTCAACATGTTCCTGTATGACTACAGTATCCGCACCATCTGGAACAACCGCGCCAGTCATTATTTTTACACACTGACCATCTTTAATTGATGTATTGCATGGTTTTCCCGCGAGACTTTTTCCAACAACTTTTAGTGTTTTTGTCTTTTTAGGTATATTTTTCGAGTTAATTGCATATCCATCCATAGCTGAATTTTTTGCAGACGGAACATTTATAGTTGATTTAACATCTATTGCAAGCACACGATTTAGCGATTCCCTAATAGGCACTAACTCAGTTTTTTTAATAGGCGAAATTGAACTTAATATTTTATTAATTGCTTCTTCAGTCGTTATTGATTCACGATCGTAATCATCTACACAACTTGGATTTTTTTCTATATTTTCTCTCATAGGAATTTTACTTTGACTGTTTATTTATAAAATCATTAATAATGAAGTCAACTATCATTTTATGATTATTAATATCCATGGTTTTAATGTCTATATCTTCTTCTAATTCATCATCACTAGCAATAGCAATAATATTTTTATCATTTTTACAGATTAGTGGATGTCCAAGTGAAGGACGATGTAATTCAATTTTTTTTATATTCTCAGATTTAAAACCTTCGACGAGTATTAAATCAATGTTTTCTTCATTCAATTTAACTATATATTCTTCCAATTTTGGCTTGCTAGGAATACTGTTTTCTACCATAAGTGCCCAGCGATTATTTGATGCTATTAGCATATGACTCGCTCCAGCTTTTCTTAACTCAAAACTATCTTTTCCTTTTTTATCAATATCAAATGCATGGTGCGCATGTTTTATTACAGCTACTCTATATTTTTTCTGCTTTAATAAAGGAATTATTTTTACGAGCAGTGTTGTTTTACCTACGCCACTAAAAGCTGCAAAACCAAGTATAGGAATCTTTATCTTATTTTTATCCATCATTCTCCTCTGCAATAACTATTTCTTGATGAGAGTTAAAGTTTTTAAAGCTATCTGGAAAATTTGATAAATCAGCGATTGCCATATTGTGACCTTTGAACCATTCATCAATTTTTCTATTACCATTATCCAAATATTGATTTATTGATGTCATTAGCGATCTTTTCAACATACAAAAGACAGGTTGCAATCTTTCACCATTATGTGCAACGCTAATATCAGCATTTTCATCAGTCATTGCTTGACTTAAATATGATACAAGTTCAGTTGATAAAAATGGGCAATCACATGGCGCAGTTACTAAATATGGTGTTTTTATAACATTTAAGACGCTAGCCATTCCTGCTAGGGGACCAAGATAATCATTGAACTCATCAGCAATTATTTTCAGACCATATTGACCATACTTCGTGTGATTTCTGTTTGCATTTATTACTAATTTACCGACCTGTGGTTTAAAAATATCAATCACATGCTCAATTAGCGGTTTATTCTTAAAGAGTATAAGCCCCTTGTCTTGCCCTTGCATCCTTCGTGCTTGTCCACCAGCAAGTATTGCACCAGTTATTTCATTTTTTTTAATCATTTGTACTCATATTTTAACTATGAAAAAGCCACCATAACCATTATTCTTTACTATAACAGACACATCTAAATCGAGGCATCTATTATGAATCAAGATCATTTTAATATGGAAATAAGAAAATACTTAAAAAAAGTAGGCATAACCTCACAGCGAGAGATAACGGATTTAGTTACTAAGGCAATTTCAGAAGGGAAATTAACTGGAAATGAGACACTTAAGGCGCATGCAAATATAACGCTTCAGGACTTGGGCTGCACCATTGAGATTGATGGTGAGATTTCATTAGATTAATCATTTTTCTTTGACTATATTTCCTACTTCTTGCTTTGGCGGCAATGAAACATCATATTCAATGTTTTCATGGCCGTTATAGACTAAGAAGTGCTTATTTTTTACTCTTGAGAGTAACGTTATATTTAACTCTTGAGCCAAACTAAGCCCCATTTGCGTGATTCCTGATCGTGATAAAAGTATGGGGATTTTCATTTGCGCTACTTTGATAATCATTTCAGATGTTAATCTTCCTGTGGTATAGAATATTTTATCCCCGCCAGGAATTTCCTCAATCCACATTTTTCCTGCTATTGCATCGACTGCATTATGTCTTCCTACATCTTCAATAAAAACAAGTGATTCCAATTCGTTACATAATGCACATCCGTGTACTGCTCCTGCGTTTTTATAGACATCATTATATGCATTAAGGTTTTTCAATAACAGATATAGTGCCGATTGTTTTATTTTTCTTGGTTTAATTTTAAGTTTATCTAGTTGCTCCATAATTCCATGAAAAATAGTGCCTTGACCACAACCGGTTGTTACGATTCTAGTACCTAATTTATCTTTCCAGTCGTCTCTTTTATTTTGTGTTGTGATAGCTGCAGCATTAACATCCCAATCAATTTGAACCGATATTATTTCATTCAAGTTAGAAATTAGTTCCTGATTTTTTATGTAACCTAGAGCTAGTAACTCTGGCTCACAACCAAGCGTCATTAATGTAACGATTTCATAACTGTCAATGTATATTGTTAGCGGACGTTCTTCAGCAATATTTAATTCTCGCGTATTGTTGTATTCATCCTTAACGAAAACTTTTTTTGTTGGCAACAAGCCAGCATTCGTCATAATTGGTATGTGTGAGGGCATACTCAACCACCTGTTACATTCATATGTCGAAATATAATTGGTTTATCTTGAGTATTAAAATCATGACCTTTAGGTTTTATATGCATCGAGTTACGTATAGATTCTTTAAGTTTTTCATTATTGCCTGGATGCGCACGAATTATTTTTTTAAGATCGACAGAGTTTTCTTGTCCCAGACATAATAATAGGCGACCTTCAGCAGTTAATCTAATTCGGTTGCATTGATCGCAAAAATTATGACTATGCGGTGAAATAAATCCAACTTTTGTCTTGGAACCATGAATTTGAAAGTATTTTGATGGACCACCAGTTGATTCTGTCGAAGAAATTAACTCAAACTTTTTTTGTATATCTTCTTTTATTTCGTCACTTGAGTAATACATCTCAGTACGGTCATGGTCATCTATTAATCCCAGAGGCATTTCTTCAATAAAACTAATATCAATATTTTTCATTACAGCAAAGGAAACTAAATCAATAATTTCATCATGGTTTCTATTTTTTAAAATTACAGTATTTATTTTTATTTTATCGAAACCTACAGACAATGCCTTATCAATTCCATTTAGCACCTTATCAAGATTTCCAGTGCGTGTAATGCGTTTAAATCTATCTGGTTTCAATGAATCTAAGCTAATATTGATTCTATTTACGCCGGCTTCTTTTAACGGTATTGCAAGTTTCATAAGCTGCGAACCATTAGTAGTGGTTGTAAGTTCCTCAAGGCCATCAAGGTTACCAAGTTTGTTGAATAGGGTAATAACGTTTTTTCGTATCAGTGGCTCGCCCCCCGTTATTCGTATTTTATTAATTCCAAGAAGAGTAAAGACATGAGCTATAGTTGAAATCTCTTCTAAGGTGAGTAATTGCGCCCTCGGCACAAATTCCATTTCTTCTGACATGCAATATATACAGCGAAAATCACAACGATCTGTCACCGATATGCGAACATAGTTGATGTGACGATTAAAACTATCAACCAATTTTTCTGAGTGATTTTTATTTGAAGTAGCCATATTTCTTACATATCAATTAGTATTTTAAATTTTTATTTGTAAAATAAATTACTAATAATACAGGTATGCCCAATAGGGATGCAATTAGGAAAAAATTAGTATATCCAATACTTTCAACTATAGAGCCTGAATATCCGGCTGAAATCTTAGGAATGAGTGTCATCAACGAACTAAATATTGCATATTGCATCGCCGTAAATGAAATATTTGTTAGTCTTGATAAAAAAGCAACGAATGCAGCACTTGCAATGCCAGCTGTTAAATTATCTGCTGAAATTACAAAATATAGCAATGAGGGACTATACCCATATGTCGATAATAACATGAATAAAAGATTAGTTATTACCGTTAGTATTGCACCTAAATACAAAATTCTCATTAAGCCAAATCTAATTGACAAAACACCACCAATAAAACCACCCAGAATTGTCATAAACAAACCATAGGTTTTCACAATCGATGCAATTTCAATTTTATTAAATCCTATATCCTGATAAAAAATATTCGCAATTACTCCTAGCATGATATCTGATATTCGATATAGGCATATTAGCAGTATAAGAAATAGTGCTAATTTTAATTTATATCTTTCAAAAAAATCTTTAACTGGAGCTAAATAACATTCAGCAAATATTTTTTTATTAATTATTTCTATATTAACTGCAAGTATTATAATTAATAATGCAGCACAGAAGGCTACAATTAATCTTAATACCTCAATTAGAAAATTAGAAAGATAATCATTATTTGTTATTGCTTTTATTTCACTCTTTATAGAATTAGCTATTTCTGCGCTTAGTAGAAATACTCCAACAAAGCCAATGATCGCAATTAAAAAAACTAAAAAGAATTTTATATAGACTGAGAGAGAATACTTTTTTTCAAAGTTAAAATTATTTTTTGGTTCATTAATTATAAGTGTTGTTGTGATTCCAATAAACATGAAAGTAGCCATAAAAAAATATGTGTATTTCCATGCTTCATAATTATACGAGTTTATTTCGGACCCAAAGTAACTTGCTAACAAGAGACTGCCAGCTCCAGAAACAAGCATTCCAATTCTGTAGCCAGCTATATACGTTGAAGACATTAATGCTTGAAGCTCAATTGGTGCTGATTCAATTCTATATGCATCAATTACAATGTCCTGTGTTGCTGAGGAAAAACCTAATAATATTGCCGATAGCGCCATAATTTTTAATTGATGATCTCCCAAGGCAGGATTAGTTAGTGCCATCATAGATATAGCAGCAATAACTGATATTTGTGAAACCAGCATCCAGGAGCGCCTTCTTCCAAATTTTTTATCGAAAAATGGAAAAGGAAGAAAATCAACAATTGGCGCCCACACAAATTTAAATGAATACCCCAATGCTGCCCAGCTAAAGAATGTTACAGCGGAACGATCTAATCCTGCTTCACGGAGCCATAGACCTAAGGATGAAAATATCAGTAGCAGCGGGAGCCCTGCAGAAAAACCAAAAAATAGCATGGTTATTACACGAGGATGTATAAAAGATTGAAAACTTTGGCGCCAACTAACCATATTTAATATTTAAAATAAGTAAGATTATATCTATATAATTGCAGTTTACCGAATATAATGTTTAATATCCGCTAAAATAATATTTAGGAAAGTTAATATGAAAATTAATTATCAAACACCTAGAGTCGAAATTCATTATTGTACTGAATGCCGATTTATCCTTCGCGCAAATTGGCTATCTCAGGAATTATTAATGACATTTAGTGATAAAATCGGTGAGCTTGCACTAATACCATCTACCGGAGGAGTATTTGAGGTTATTTGTGATGGGGTATGCATTTTTTCAAGAAAAGAAGTAGGGCGTTTTCCAGAATCAAAAGAATTAAAACAGTTAGTGCGTGATAAAATTGACCTTGAATTTTCACTAGGACATAGTGAAGTGTGAATTAGAATGAATTACTTACTTTTTTAAGGAAGATCTCTCGCAATCCTTATTCCTATCCTACTGAGCCTATCATTTTGTTTAAATTTCTCTCTTTTTGTATTTCTTAAAGATTGTTGAGGCGAAGCGTACGAACCGCCTCTTGCAATCCTTATGCTACAATCTCCACCAGCCCATACTTCTCCCGTCGTTGGCGCATCTTTGTATGTTTCGTGCCAACAATCTGCAATCCATTCGCTAAGGTTACCTGCTGTATCGTTAATTCCAAATAAATTGGATTCAAAGCTACCTATATAAGTTGGTTCAGATGTATTAAATGGTGATTCGCATGTTTTACAATGTGCTTTCTTTGGCTCCTCGTCATAGCCCCACCAGAATGTTGATTTTTTTCCAGTTGAAGCTATATATTCCCATTCAGATTCACTTGGTAGTCTGTACTTAACTCCAGTTTGCTGGGTGAGCCAATTAGCATAATCATCTGCATCCTTCCATGAAACAAAATTAGCTGGAAATTTATCTCTATTTTTTTGTTTTGGATTAGGGATGTTTCTTCCAGATGATTTAGCAAAAACATCATATTCAGCCAGTGTTATTTCATTTTTACTTATTGCAAATTTTTTAATTTTTACTTTATGACGCGGTCCCTCATTTTTTCTAATACTACTAGTTATTCCCATTGAGAATTCACCAGAGTTAATGATAATCATAAGAGGACCTTTTGCACCATTTTTTAACTTATCTTGAATTGTTTTTATTTGCTGTTTCTGTTCAATAATAGGTTCGTCTGTCAAGACTTCTATTATTTCTTCAGCTATTGGTGCTTCATTTTTATTTTGATTTTTTATAAATTGAAATCCGAATATAGAAATTATAAGTATAAAAATAGTAGGGATAATATATTTTAATTTCGATTCTGACTTTGCTACATATTTTGGTCTTGGTATCAGTTCTTTTCCTTCGAGTTCTTTTATAAAGTGAGTTACTGTGGGGCTTCTGTCTGCACGAAAAAAAGCAATTGCATTTCTTAGGGCAATATTTTGTACTTTATTTAATGATTTAATATACGGCGGAGTGAGACGTTTTTCTCTAGCTTTGTTAGCAGGTACTTTTTTAAAAGGGTGTTCACCAGTCAACAATTCATAAGCAGTGCATCCCAAGGCATAAATATCATCCCGTATATCTGGTTTTTCTCCATCAAGTTGCTCGTGGCTAGCATAGGCCGGTGTAAGTGCTCCAAGTTTTCCAGGATCAAATAAAGTCTTTGTTACATCACCAGTTAATGGGTTTTCCACAGCACGCGCTATACCAAAGTCGAGAGTTTTAACTTTTCCATCGTTACAAAGAAATGCATTTGATGGTTTAAAGTCAGAATGCACTAAATTGTGTTCATGGGCATATGTCAATCCACTAGCAATCTGTTTTATTATTTCGTAGGCTTCTTCGAAAGGTAACCCTTTTTTTGGACGAACTTTTTTTCTTATAAAATCTTTGATTTCAACGCCTTCCATTAGCTCCATGGTAATGTAGACTGCTGTACCCGGACCACCAACGCGATCAAAATCATAGACTGTTGCAATATTTGGATGTGATAATTTCTGTTGCCGACTCGCTTCTCGCTGAAGAGATATGAATGCCTCGGGGTGAGTCTTGAAGCTATCATTCAATAATTTTACAGCTACGTAGGGTTTTCTATCCTTTGCCTCTGCTTTTAAAAGGTCCAGTGCTTTATAGACTTTACCCATCCCCCCTACACCGAGCACTTTTTCAAGCCTGAAACGATCTCTGATAACTGAACCTACATCGTAATCATCTGCATTATTTTGGTCACTCAAATTTGCTATCCTTAGTTAATTATATTTCTAGAAAAACAATATAAATAATTGAAATATATATAATATTATAATTGTTTACTATCTATTTCGTTCTGATTTTAGTTTCAAATCATAGCCTAATATAATACCAGTGGTGATGTATTTTCACTAGAATGATTAAGCGGTAATTACATTTTAGTAATTATGGTCTCAAATAAAAAGGCTCTAATTATTAATATAAGTTTAGTTTTTTGAATGTATCATTAAGGAATGATGGGTGAACATTCAATAGAATTCTCAATATTCGTAATATTCACGAGTGCAGCTGTATTCGCTACTTTAGCCCTGTATGCGAGACAAGCAATGATCGTCGCGTACATACTTTTAGGGCTTCTTTTGGGGCCATGGGGAATTGCTTTAATTTCTGATGCGAAGCTAATTTCTGAAATATCAAATATCGGAATTATATTTCTATTGTATTTGTTGGGGCTAGATTTATTACCACAACAGTTATGGAAAATGTTCAGGGAAGCTGTGATTGTTACTTTGGTTAGTTCAATTACGTTTTTTTTGTTAGGTTTTATTGTCGGCATTATATTCAACTTCGATTATTTTGTGTCAGCTTTGATTGGCGCAATTATGATGTTCTCTAGCACTATTATTGGCTTGAAACTATTGCCCACGTCGATACTCCATCATAAACATACCGGCCAAATAATTATAAGTGTTTTATTAATTCAAGACTTGATAGCAATAATAGTATTACTTTTATTACAAGGCTACGACAAAGGAGGCAATCATATAGTCGATATTGTTAATCAAATACTATATCTGCCTTTTTTAGTTACTGTTGTCTATTTATTTGAAAGATTTATTTTATTCAAGCTAATCCAACGTTTTGAACAAATTTACGAGTATATTTTCTTGCTAGCCATAGCTTGGTGTCTAGGTGTAGCTGAATTTGCTCATTATATTGGTTTGTCTCATGAAATTGGCGCATTTATTGCCGGAGTTACACTTGCCTCAAGCCCAATTGCATTATTTATTACAGAAAGGTTAAAACCACTTAGAGATTTTTTTCTCATTATATTTTTCTTTTCTCTTGGCGCAAGTTTTAATATTGGAATAATTGGTGATATTTATTTACCTGCAATAGTACTTGCTTTATTAGCTGTTGTATTAAAACCGTTGGTATTTTCCTTTTTACTTGTTTTTGAAGGAGAAAAGAAGTCGATTTCAAAAGAATCTGGTATTAGGTTGGGGCAAATAAGCGAGTTTTCACTATTAATATCTGTTCTTGCATTGAATTCAGGATTCATTGAGGAAAATATAGCGTCTTTAATACAGCTTTCAGTATTGATATCTTTTGTACTATCTTCATATATCATTGTTTTAAAATATCCAACTCCAATATCGTCTAATGATTCTTTAAGACGCGATTAAACTTAATCTAAAATAATATTAAATAGGAGCAAAATGTAATATGTTTAATAAGAAAATTGATGTAAATGCCCCAGTGCATGAGTTAATTGCTAAACGCTGGAGCGGGCGCGCATACGATCCCAAGAAGATGATAGCAAGAAAAGAAATAATTTCTATGTTAGAGGCGGCGAGATGGGCACCATCATGTTTTGGTTATCAGCCATGGAGATATATTGTATGCGATAAGGCCTCCAATAAACTTTCATGGGAAAAATTATTGAAATGTTTATCGGAAGGAAATCAAAGTTGGGCACAGAATGCACCACTTTTGTTACTTGCAACAGCTGATTCAAAAAACTCAAAAAATGATACTAATAGATGGGGTGAGTACGATACTGGTGCTGCATCAGAAAATTTGAGTATTCAAGCTACAGCTCTAGGGCTTATGGTTCATCAAATGGGTGGTTTTGATCTCGTTATGGCTAGAAGAAAATTTAATATACCCGAGCGTTATGTGCCAATGGCTGTAATAAGTATTGGTTATCAGTTAAAGGAGGACGAAATTCCAGAGGGTATAAAAGAAAGAGAGCATAGCGATAGGGTGCGCAATATAATTGAAGAAAATTTTTTTGAGGGTGAATGGCAGAAACCAATAGAAACTCTCTAATTGATATGTTTTGTACTCAACCGATATAACTATTATTTTTTTTTGAATAAATATATTATAAATAGCTAATAACAAAAATATTAACTCCAATGGAAAAAAAACAGTCAAAAAGAAAATTTATTCCGCTAAATATTGCCGTTTTAACAATCTCAGATACTCGTACAGAAGATTCTGATGTTGCGGGTAAACGTCTAGTAGAAATGTTAGAAAATTGCCAACACTTACTATTTGAGAAAAAAATAGTAAGAGATGATATAGAATCAATCAGACTTGAAGCATCAAACTGGATATCTAATGAAAATGTGAATGTAATTTTAACTACGGGCGGTACTGGTATTACTGGGCGTGATGGAACTCCCGAAGCTCTCGAACCTCTTTTTGATAAAGTGATTGATGGTTTTGGAGAAATATTTCGAGCGATCTCTTATCAGCAAATTAAATCCTCTTCCTTACAATCTCGCGCTATTGCCGGTGTTGCAAATGGAACTTTTTTGTTTTGTCTGCCTGGCTCTGTTAACGCATGTGTGACTGGCTGGGAGGAATTAATCAAGTATCAGTTAGATTATCGTACAAAGCCATGTAATCTAGTCGAATTAATGCCTAGATTAAAAGAAAAATAATATTCAATTTTATTAAGTTAGTAATTAATTATGATTAATAGATTTATAGTAATATTTTTATTCCAATTTTTATTTTATTTTAGTGTTACTGTTGCCAAAGCCGATAATTCAGCTGCAGTAGTTCAAGTAGATAACGTTATTGATATCGAAATATCACCTGTTGTATGGGTGCCTGGAGATATTATAAGTAGATATGATTCGAAGATTTCTTCTGAAGTAGAAGGGAAGGTAATTAGTATCGTTGATGCTGGTGATTTTATTAAAAAGGGTGATGTAATCGGCAAGATTGAAAATACAAGATATAAATTGAATTATAGTGAAATTAAAGCTGAAATTGAGCCAATAGAATCACAGCTTAGATTCTACACAAGCGAAACAGAACGATTAAAGAAACTTGCGAAAGATAATAACGCGGCAAAAAATAAATTAGAAGAAATTGAATCTAATAAAAATGAAGCTATTGCAAAAATAAAATTAATTAAATCACGCCTGTCATCTGCTGAAGATTTACTTATGAGAACTACAATACGAGCACCTTTCACTGGAATTATAACTAACAGGTATAAATCATTAGGCGAAAGAGTTGACTATAATGATGAAATTGTAAGATTAGTTGATACTAGTAATTCTGAAGTTCAGTCCTATATTCAAAGTGAATCACTGAAGTATATTGAAATTGGTGATTTATTAGAAATGAAAGTGAATTCAAAAATAGTCGATGGTATTGTTACAAAATTGATACCCGTAGCTGATAATATTTCAAAACTTTATGAAATTAGAATAGCTTTTAAAAATGACTCATGGCCAATAGGTGCTGCTGTTGAGATCGCATGCCCTATAAATAATAAACAAAACGTTCTTGCTGTGCCTAGAGATGCTCTTGTAATTAGAGAGTCTGGTGTAATTCTATATAGAGTTAATAGCGATAATAGGGTTACACCTGTTCCTATCAAAACAGGTATTTCAAATAAAACACATATTCAAGTTATTGGTGATATCAAACTAAAAGATCAAATAGTCATTAGAGGAAATGAGCGATTAAGACCAAATCAGTCGGTAAAAATTATTAATAATTTGGATAACTAGTGTATTTAACGAGAGCATGTTTATCTAATCCAAGAGCACTTTTTGTGGGTGCTATTCTGTTATTTATATTTGGAACAATAAGTCTTTCTCGGTTGCCAATTCAATTAACCCCTGAACTCGAAGAACCTGAAATAACTATTACAACAGTATGGCGATCAGCATCACCAAACGAAATTGAAACAGAAATAATTGAACCTCAAGAAGATGTACTGAGAGGGTTGCCCGGACTTACTGAAATTCGTGCCAAAGCATTTGAAAGTCGCGGAGAAATTAATCTAACTTTTGCTGTTGATATCGACATGCGAAGAGCATTAATTGAAGTTATGAATCGGCTAAATCAGGTTTCAAATTATCCAAGAGATGCGGAGGAACCTTCTATTAGTACCGTTGGTGAGGATGCACGTGCAATTGCTTGGTTTATTATAAAAACAAAAGATGATAATCAAAAATCTATAGAATCATATAAGGATTTTGTTGAAGAAGTAGTTCAGTCTAAATTTGAAAGAGTTCCAGGAGTAGCTCGCTCTGAAATTTTTGGAGGCATGGGAAAAGAATTAAGAATTACTTATGATCCATACAAAATAGCTCATCTTGGTATTGAAATTAACAAAATTATAAATCTCGCAAGCACAAGCAAAGATGTTTCTGGCGGTTTTGCCGATGTTGGCAAACGTAAGTATAGCGTTCGTTTTGCAGGTAAGTATGACGCAGAAGAATTAGGGCAGATGATATTAATGTGGCGCAATGATCGTCCAATCTATTTACGTGATGTTGCAACAATTGAAGAGAAACTTATTGATAAAGATAGTTTTGTTCTAACAAAAGGATCACTTTCTATTGCAATAAATGCTAAAAGAGAATCAGGTGTTAATGTTCTTGACGTCATGACAGGTCTAAAAAGTGTTGTTGATGAATTAAATAGTGGGCCTTTAGAAAGAGCAGGTTTGAATATCGAGCAGGTATATGATGAAACTTTATATATTGAACGTTCAATTAGAATGCTACGAAATAACCTTGGATTAGGTATTAGTTTATCTATTGTAATTTTATTTTTATTTACAGCAAAGTTTCCAGCGACATTGATTGTAGCCATGTCGATACCGATATGCCTCATAACCAGTTTCAGTATTATGGATATAACTGGTAGAACTTTGAATGTTATCTCACTTGCAGGGTTAGCTTTTGCCGTGGGTATGGTGCTAGATGCATCAATTATTATATTGGAGAATATAATACGTCTAAGGGAGAATGGTTTATCTCCAGTCCAGGCTTCAATCGAAGGTACAAATCAGGTTTGGGGTGCATTACTTACTTCAACTGCAACAACAGTGGCAATATTTTTACCCGTAGTTTTTCTTGGAGATGAAGTAGGGCAATTATTTTCAGATTTAGCTATTACAATCACATCAGCTATTTTATTATCATTATTAACAGCGATTACTGTAGTTCCAACAGCATCAAAAATATTTTTAAGCAGAGAAACCTTTGTTGATCGATACAAAAAAATATGGGAAAAATTGAGTTCCACTATTATCTATTTAACAGATACATCAAAGCGAAGGTTTATTTGGATAATAGTATTAATCACAATTCCTATTTTAGTTATATATACTTTAAAGCCACGTGCTGATTATTTGCCAGATGGAAATAGAAATTTAGCTTTCGCATTCATATTGCCCCCACCAGGAACTAATACAGAGACAATTGAAAAGGAAATGGGTGATATCGTTGCAAAACGTATGCAACCTCATATTGATCATTTGAAAGAGCCTTTTGTAAAACATTATTTCTTTGTAGCTTTTTCAAAAGGCGTGTTCATGGGTGCTAGCGCGACAAATGAATCAGAAACTGATGAATTAGTTACCTTAGTAAATTCTGTCGTTCAAGGTTTTCCGGATACAATTGCATTTGCTAAAAAATCTTCTTTATTTCGTAGTTTTGGCTCAGGACGAACAATTGATATTAATATTCAATCAAAAGATTTAATAACTTTAATGAAAGTTGCATTGCAGTCGTTTATTAATACAACAGCAGTATATCCTAATACTAGACCACGACCCGGTCTTGAATTGGCTCAACCTGAAATAAGACTGATTCCTAACGAGAGGAGAATAGTAGAAGTAGGCTGGAATCGTTCAGATGTTGCATCATTAACTCAAACACTAGGTGATGGTAAATTTGTTGGAGATTATTTTAATGGAGAAGAAACATTAGATGTAATATTACGCTCTTTACCATGGGATACTCCTGAATCACTGGCTAGTATCCCTGTTGTGGTTCCTGGAGATCGCGTACTACCATTAAATGAAATAGTTAATATTGTTCGTACTGTAGGACCGGAGCAAATAAGAAGACTTAATCGAAGACGCACAGTAACACTTGAGGTTTCCCCGCCACCTAACATACCTCTAGAAGAAGCAATGGTAGTTTTAAAGAATGAAGTTGAACCAAAAATCATGGAACAATTACCAAATGATGGCGACATTTTTTATACTGGAACCGCCGATAAATTAACTACAGCAATAATAAATATGACAGGAAGTTTCTTACTCGCGATTACAATTTTATATTTACTTATGAGTGCGATGTTTCGCTCTTTTAAAGATAGTTTGCTTGTTATATTAGCAATCCCATTAGCTACATTTGGAGGTATTCTTGCATTGAACTTAATGAATCTAGTAACCTTTCAAGCAATGGACTTATTAACTATGATTGGTTTCATTATATTACTAGGATTAGTTGTAAATAATGCAATATTATTGGTCTATCAGGCAAGAACAGCTGAGAAAAATGGGGCATCTAGGAGAGATTCAGTTAAGGAGGCTGTGCTTTTAAGATCAAGACCGATAATGATGAGTACTTTGACAAGTATTTTTGGAATGTTACCACTTATTATTATTCCAGGACCTGGAACTGAGTTATATCGTGGATTAGCCGTAGTAATTGTTGGTGGTATGATTGTAAGTACTTTGTTTACCCTAATATTATTACCAAGTTTATTACGCATAGGTGAAGAAAATTCATTTGTACGATAATATTTAACTATGAAAAGAATATTAATAATTACAATTTTTACAATATTTCATATTCTAAATATAACTTCTGTTAATGCAGCACGTTATTTTACAGTTGATCCAAATAGTACAATTATTGGTGAAATTAAAACAGTGAATGTAGATGAGCGTGACACATTATTAGATGTAGCACGCAAACATGGCTTTGGCTATCAAGATATAAAACTTGTTAATCAAAATATTGACACATGGCTACCGACTGACGGTGCAGAAATTTTATTACCATCAAATTTCGTCTTACCTGTTGCCCCTATGCAAGGGATTGTACTTAATGTTCCTGAAATGCGTTTGTATTACTATCCTCCAAAAAAAGAAGGTAAGCCACAAGATGTTCATACATATCCACTTGGTGTTGGTAGAGAGGGCTGGAATACTCCATATATTAAAACTACGATTGTTGAAAAAAAAGTAAAACCATATTGGTATCCTCCTTTGTCAATTAGAAAGGAACACGAAGAAGAGGGCGATCCATTGCCAAAAATTGTAAAACCTGGACCAGACAACCCTCTTGGAAATTACGCAATGCGATTGGGAAGACGTGATTATTTAATTCATGGTACAAATAAACCATACGGAATTGGCATGAGAGTTAGTCATGGGTGTATACGACTATATCCTGAGGATATTGAAGATTTATTTTCAAAGGTTTCTGTTGATACACCCGTTAATATCATTAATCAACCATATAAAATTGGTATTAAAAATAATGTTATTTATCTTGAAGCGCATCCTTTCTTAGATGAAGACAAAGATATATATGAGAATAATTTAACAAGCGTGATTGCTTTACTAATTAAAATTTCTAATAATCGTAAATATCAGTTAGATATGGCTGCAGCATACGAAGCAATTAAAAACCCAACTGGCTTACCAATAGCAGTAGGTTTATTTGTTAATCCAAATAATACTATTGAAAATAATTCTGATATTTAAATAAATACATTAATAAGGATGCAAAAAAAAACCTGACACTTTTACGTAGCCAGGTTTTTTATTATAACTTAAGTTATTTTTATTATTTCATCATTGCTTTTTCAAACATACGATCAAGCTTCTGTGAATTTTCATTACAACATTCCATAGCAGCATCTGCTGTATTTTGTGCTTGTTCAGCCGCATACGATGCTTCTGATGCAATTTCTCTTGCATTAGTTGCAAGGTTGTATGCGTCATTTGCTTTAGCTAGAGCAGCCGCAGCGTTTGCATTTGCAGCATCAATTTGACTCATGTCAGCAGCACATCCACCAAGCAATCCCAATGAGAGCGCTAGTATGGAAATTTTGATGATTTTCGATTGCATAGCTTATTCTCCCGTTAAATCCGTGACCGAGGTTATCCTCAGATCTCCATATATGGTCCGTATATCATGACCTATTTGATGTACTTAATCAATTTTTCCATGGGAAATATGGTTAATAATCTATAAAAAATAAGCTTTTTTTAGTTAAAATTAGCTGAAAAAGATCAAATTTTATCTTCCGCCTCGTCTAGCTGAGGTTTTCATGCGGCCATCATGATGATCAAGGGCGAAACTTGTGAGGGCGTTTTCTACTGAGGACATCGGGTTTTCTTTGCAGTAATCATTCAGCCATTCAACGACATCTTTTTCTTTCATAACCCCAGTAATGCTAAAAGTATTTTCTGTGAAAATATTATAGGCCGTTAAGAAACCTTTCATATAGCTCTTATAACGATCAAAATCTTCTGTTGGTTTTTCTTCAGTATCAGTTTTTTCCCAAAATTTTATTTTAGACAGTAAGGTTTCTTCTTCTTTATCAGGTTTAGCAGTCTCTGAATTAAGATAGTTAACGGTTGCCGAATTAAAGGCAAAACAAGATTTAGAACCAATGCCCCAGACAGCATAATTTCCTGTTGCATCAACAGCAATCACATTAGTTGTTAGTAGCAGAGCGCCCAAAAAAGTAATTAATAATGATTTCATTTATATCCTCTCTTTCTATATTACAAGAACATTAGCCTATTGTCTCTCTAAGACCTTTAATCAATCGTTGAGTTCCAATTTCAGATACACCTGTATTTAATGCTCCATAGCTTACACGAAGATAGCAGTCCTTTTCCATTCCAAATGGCTCTCCTGGTATTGCCGCAATTTTATAATCTTTAATTAATATCTCTACAAGCTCAAGTCCTGCTAAATTTGTTCTAAGTTTAACAAAGAAATAAAATGCTCCCATGGTTACCGGAGAAATACATATATCTTTTATCTGCTGTAATCCAAAAAGAAGATTTTTTCTTGAGTCTATAATTTGTTTGATATGTTTTTTAGTAAAGCTTCGGCCTGTTTTTAATGCTTCAATAGCGGCCTCTTGTGAGATACGTGTTGGGCATATTAAGTATGTGTCTTGTATTTTTTTAATTGGTAATGATAGATGTTCGGGAATCACCATGTAACCAATCCTCCAGCTTGCGAATCCATATGCTTTCGAAAGCGAGTATAATGCAATTGTATACTCCTCTGAATTATCAATAGAGCATGGTGAAAAATGTTCTATCTCATCATATGTAAAGTATTCATATGCTTCATCTGAAATATGATAAATGCTGTTATCCTTACATATTTTATTGATTTCAATTAATGTTGATTTTGAATATACCGCACCAGATGGATTATTTGGTGATACTGTCACAATAGCTTTAGTTCGAGAGGTTATTGCGCTGCTAATCTTTTCTAAACAAGGTTGATAATTGATATCAGTATCAATAATAATCGCTTTGCAATTAATCATGTTAATGGCCATTTCATGATTAAAATAATAAGGGCGAAGAAGGATTATTTCATCATTTGGTTCAGCTATTGCTATAATTGCATTCATAAAGGCCATATTTGATCCAGCTGAGATAATAACTTCTCTTTTTTTATTGATCGTAGTTTTATTTTCAGATTTTAATTTTTTTGTTACTTCTTTTCTTAATTCTTCAGTTCCTTCAACCTCAGAATATGTGTGGCAATCAATAGATGAACCAAATTCTTTTATTTTTTTATAAACAGATTTTGGGGGTCCATAATATGCAACACCTTGGCCGAGGGAGATTGTATTTGGATATTTTTTAATTAAGTCGGAGATTATCGGAATTATTGGTTCTTGAACTTGGTTAATACGTTGGCTGGCTTTTAATGATCGAATTGACATGATTAAGGAACAAGAATCAATATGAACTAATTATGATGTAAGTATTAGTATCTTAATTTTCAAAGAATGATATCTTTCTTCCCGAAAATTGCGTTTTAAGAAATTCCATTTGGTCTGCCAAGATTTTTCGATTTGATAAAGCTAGGTATTCAGCCCAATTTGGTACGTATGGAATTGCAAGTAATGGCATATGAGCGTTTTCCGGTGTTCGATTACCTTTTCTTATATTGCAATTTCTACAGGCAGTTACTACGTTTGACCATTGGTCTTTACCACCTTTAGAAAGGGGCACCACATGGTCACGAGTGAGAGATAGGGGGTAATTCTTGTTTCCACAGTACATACAAATATTTGCATCTCTTGTAAATAACTCTCTATTTGTTAATGGTGGTGTTGCTCTTCCAATATATTTCGATGGGCTTGAGCGTTTAACGGCGATTATTGAGTTTATTTTTACAGTTGAGCGCTCACCAGTTAATCGGCTGATACCACCACGAAAAGTGAAAACACTATTTCCAGCTGTCCAAGCAATCATTTCTCTACTATAAAGGCTTACAGCAAGCTGCCACGGAATCCACCTTACGGGAGATCCAGAGATATCAAGTCTTAATATAAGTGGAGTCATTATATATTTATATTTTTATTAGTATTTTATATATTTGCATCTATGCTTAGGCTAGTGTTTTATGTGAAAGTAAGACTAAGGTCAAGCATGATATTTAATTTTTTTTCAATACTTGGATATAAACTATGACAAATTACATAACTGACTGCGTTAGCAAGGATTTAGAGCCTATACATAGAGCTGAAAAACTTCAGCAAGAGGCTGCAAAATACGGTTTCGATTGGGTAAGAAGTTTACACATTATTAAAAAAATTGAAGAAGAATTACACGAAGTAGAAGCTGTTCTAGATGATAGAATTAAATTAGCTGAAGAATTAGGTGATCTCATTTTCAGCTGTATTAATCTGGCAAGATATCATCAAATTGATACGAAACTGGTTTTACAACAGACAAATAATAAATTTGTCAAACGTTTGAATTACATTGAAGACTCACTAAAAAGCAAAGGAAAATCTTTATTAGATGCAAATTTAGAGGAGATGGATGCTTTATGGAATGAAGCAAAGTAAACGTTTCATTTAACACGGTATCTGTCACGTTTTATAAGCTTGCCATTTGAATCGAATTTTATTTCAGTAATCCACTTGTTGTTACTGCTATGATTTGGTATATAAAACCAAGTCTTGCTTAACGTGTAGTCTAGTCGATCACTTCTTATGGTTTCGTGATCTGATGGACCAAATTTATAGAGGACTTCAGCTTCAGACATTCCTGTTCTTAATGTTATATAGTCCCGCATTTCAATAGCAGCTGAATACACTAAAGAGCTATATAAATAGGTAACAAGTACAAATAGATATTTCTTCATAAAGATAATCTAGAGAAAACAATTAAAAAAGAACTTATTTACTCTTTTTCTTTTTGTCACAGGTAAGCATTGCATATGCAGAATGGTTGTGAATTGACTCAAAGTTTTCAGACTCAACAGTATAAGCAGCTATACGATCATCGTTATTAAATTCGACAGCGATATCTCGTACAAGATCTTCTACAAATTTAGGATTATCATAGGCTTTTTCTGTAACATACTTTTCGTCTGGACGTTTTAGTAAGCCATATAATTCACATGATGCAACTTTTTCGATTACTTCTAATAACTCTTCTATCCAAATAAAATCATTCATTTCAACACAAGCTGTTATTCGTGATCGTTGGTTATGTGCACCATAGTCAGAAATATTTTTTGAACAAGGACAAAGAGAAGTAACCGGCACTTCAACTTTGACTAAAACCTCAGGTTTTCCATTTTCAATTTTACCTATAAACGAAACAACATAATCCATTAAGCTTTCAACTCCTGATACTGGCGCAGCCTTATTAACAAAGTAGGGAAATGTCATTTCTACGTTGCCTGATTCCGCATTCAGAAGTTCTGTCATTTCTTCGATCATGCGCTTAAAGGATTTTACTGTAATTTCATATTCATGATTATTTAGAATTTCGACAAAACGAGACATATGTGTGCCTTTATATTGATCAGGCAAGTTAACGTACATATTAAAGTTTGCTACGGTGTGCTGTTCTCGACCCGAACGGTCTTTAACAACGACAGGATGTTTAATATCTTTAATTCCAACTTTGTCTATAGATATATGCCTGGTATCTTTACTACTTTGAATATCAGGTATGTTTGAAATAATAGGTGCAGCTTTATTCATAATTTTTTGTAGTTCTATAATTTTGTTGTTGTTTAAAAAGTTACCTAACTGAACTTTCTCATTTATTTGCTTCTGTTAATTATATAATCAGCTATTTCTCTCAACATCTTAGCTTTTTCATCGAATACATCAAGGCATTTTATTGCTTTATGATGTAGTTTGTGTGCCATTTCTTTAGCTCCTTCAAGCCCAAGCAAATTAGGATAGGTAGGCTTATTCATGGATTCATCGGATCCTTGTGGTTTTCCCAGTGTCGATGTATCGCTTTCTATATCCAAGATGTCGTCTTTGACCTGAAATGCAATACCAATATATTTTGCATAATCAGATATAGCTGAAAATAGAGCATCATTTCTTTTATTGGTTGAGAGAGCTCCTATTTCTGCGCTCGCTTTTATCAAAGCACCGGTTTTATGCGTATGCATGTTTTCTAACTCAGAAATATCTAGTTTTTTTCCAACAGCAGCTAAATCTATTGCCTGTCCGCCTGCCATACCTTGAGAGCCGCTTGCGCGAGCAAGGGTTTGAATCATTTTTAATCTTTGTGAGTCGTCTACTTTGATTTTAGGATCAGATGCAATTATTTGAAAGGCGAGTGTTTGCAATGCATCTCCAGCTAATATTGCCGTTGCTTCACCGAAAGCTCTATGACAGGTTGGTCTTCCTCGTCTCAGATCATCATTATCCATTGAAGGTAAATCATCATGAATTAAGGAATAAGCATGAATTATCTCGACTGCACAAGCTTGGCCATTAAGATTTTCCAATTCAACATCAAACGCCTGACCTGTCGCATATACTAATATTGGTCTAATTCTTTTTCCCTCAGCTAGAACAGAGTATCTCATTGCCTCATGGAGATTTCTTGGTGGCAATGTTTCATCAGGAAGCCACAGAGCAAGAGCCTTCTCAACAGATTTTTGATAAATCTGTATTTGATCAAAAAAATCATTCATTTAATTTTTATTATTTGGAGAGAATTCCCCAAGAGTTTCCTTGTTATTTTTTTCCAATAATATTTTGACTTTCTGTTCAGCTTCACTCAATGCCTGTTGGCAGCTTTTTGTTAGTAATATGCCTTTTTCAAAACATTTAAGTGATTCCTCTAGGGAGAGGTCTCCTTCTTCCATTGTTTCTACAAGCTCTTCAAGCTCTAAAAAAGCCTTTTCAAAATCTATTTTGTTGTTTTTTTTTGGCATAGATGTGTTCGTCTTATTTTGCTATTCATGGATTATATCTTCAGTTTCATTGATTTTCTCAGTTATTCACGACTTAATTTTAGCTAAATATTGTCCTAGTCTGACCATGTATTTCATTCTATGTATTTGACAGTGGTTTTGCTATTCATTAGAATTTTCGGTTTAGACTAAGTCTAAATATATTGTTGTATTAAGACAATACCACTACGAGGAGAATAATAATGGACCTTAAAGGCTCAAAAACAGAAGAAAATCTCAAAGCAGCATTTGCTGGAGAGTCTCAAGCGAATCGCAGATACCTATATTTTGCACAAAAAGCTGATGTCGAGGGTTTTAACGACGTATCTACTGTTTTTCGTTCAACTGCCGAAGGTGAAACAGGGCATGCTCATGGCCACTTAGAGTATCTAGAATCTGTTGGAGATCCAGCAACGGGTGAACCAATTGGTTCAACTGACCTTAATTTAAAAGCAGCAATTGCCGGCGAAACTCACGAATACACAGACATGTATCCAGGAATGGCAAAATCTGCTCGCGAAGAGGGATTTGATGAAATCGCTGACTGGTTTGAAACTTTAGCAAAAGCTGAACGTTCTCATGCAAATCGCTTTCAAAAAGCACTAGATAATTTGTCATAAATCAATTCTATAATTTAGTTGAGTCGGTCCTATTTTTAGATCGATTCAACTATTTTCTTATAGGCAAATATAAATTATATGAATGAAATAGTTCGTGAAGGCGGAGTAGAAGCGCCCACTCGAAATCCAATTAATTGGAAAACTGGCGAATTCAATGATGAAGATTCATTGTTTAATGAGCTCGAACGTGTGTACGATATTTGTCACGGATGTCGTCGATGCGTTAATTTATGTAATGCATTTCCAACGCTTTTTGACTTGATCGATGAATCAGATACTTTTGAAGTTGATGGCGTTGAAAAAACAGATTACTGGAAAGTAGTTGAACATTGTTATCTTTGTGATCTTTGTTATATGACAAAGTGTCCTTATGTCCCACCTCATGAATGGAATGTGGATTTTCCACATCTAATGTTAAGAGCTAAAGCACAGAACTTTAAAAAAGGAAATGTAGCTATTCGAGATAAAGTATTAACATCAACTGATAAAGTCGGTGCTTTTTTTGGTATTCCTGTGGTTGCACAAACAGCAAATTTAGTTAATACAGTAAGACCAATACGTAAAATTATGGAAAAAACTGTTGGAATACACTCCGATGCAGTTTTACCAAAATTTTATAGTAATTCATTGAGAAAAAGTCACAAAAATAATAAAGAAAAAAACAATATAAATAAAATAAAATCTAACGGGAAAGTTGGTTTATTTGTAACTTGTTATGGTAATCGCAATGAGCCAGAGGTGGTTAAGGATTTAATCGCAGTGTTGGAACACAATAACCTCGAAGTTAAATTAGTTCATCAGGAAAAATGCTGCGGTATGCCAAAAATGGAATTAGGTGATCTGAAATCAGTTGAGGACTTGAAAGATTTTAATATACCTAATTTATTAGAGTTAGTTAATGATGACTGGAGTATTGTTGCACCAATTCCATCATGCGTTCTGATGTTTAAAAAAGAACTTCCATTATTATTTTCTGAAGATGCTGATGTGCAAAAAGTTAAAGATGCTTTTTACGATCCTTTCGAATTACTAATGAATTTAAAAAAGAAAAAGGAACTTAATACAAACTTTAAAATGTCATTAGGTGAAGTTGCATATCATGCTCCATGCCATCAACGTGTTCAAAACATCGGCCCAAAAACTAAAGAAATATTGGAACTTATACCAAATACAAACATCACACTAATAGAAAGATGTTCAGGTCACGATGGAACATATGCTGTGAAAAAAGAATATCATGAAACAGCAATGAAAATTTGCAAACCTGTTACTAATAAGATTGAAAATATGGAGTTGGACCATTATATCAGTGACTGTCCTATGGCTGGTCATCAAGTTGATAATGGAATTGAAAAAATTGAAATAAGATCTGAAAGTCCTTTCAGTTTATTAAGACAAGCATATGGTATTTAATTAATGAAAAAACTTACACGTGAAGATTTGTATAGTCTAGAAAAATATTCGGAAATACGTAATGATTTTCGTAGCAAGGTGATGGCCCATAAAAAAAATAGACATTTAGGTATTGGGCCAAATGCAACTTTGTACTTTGAAGACAGATTAGTAATGCATTATCAAATCCAGGAAATAATGAGAGCTGAAAAAATTTTTGAAATTGAAGCAATCAATGAGGAATTAGAGGCATATAATCCATTAATTCCAGATGGAAATAACTGGAAAGCTACATTTATGATTGAATTTACAGACGAAGAAAAGAGGCGTGTAGCACTAACCAAACTGACAGGTATCGAAAGTAAATTATGGTTGAAAGTGGATGGTTTTAATGAAATCGTTCCAATAGCGGATGAAGATCTTGAGCGTGAGAATGACGTAAAAACATCAGCAGTTCATTTTTTAAGGTTTCAATTGAGCGACGAAATGGTTGAAGCTCTTAAATTGGGAAGTCAATTATCAGCAGGTATAGAGCATCCAAATTACAGTCATATCGTAAATCCCATACCAGAAAACATTCTAAAATCTTTGATTTTAGATTTAGACTAAATAAGCATTATTAGATATTTTCTCTATCTTGGCATATTCTATAGGGCCAAGAAACTTCAATAGCGAGAAAAACCTTGCCCGCAAAATACGATGCTTCTGATATCGAAGTTTTAACAGGTCTGGATCCCGTTAAAAAGCGACCTGGGATGTACACTGATACAACCAAGCCTAATCATCTAGTTCAAGAAGTACTGGACAATAGTGTGGATGAAGCTATATCGGGGCACGCTACAAAAATCGAAGTTTTTCTTCATAAAGATAATTCAGTCACCGTAACAGATAATGGGCGTGGGATGCCTGTTGATAAACATCCAAAAGAAAAAATGCCAGGTGCCGAAGTAATTTTAACTCGTCTACATGCTGGTAGTAAATTTTCCAATAAAAATTATAAGTTTTCCGGAGGCTTACACGGTGTTGGTGTTTCTATAGTAAATGCATTGTCTAAAAAACTAGAAGTTTCAATAAAACGCAGTGGTAAAGAGTTTTTTATGTCATTTAGAAATGGAGATAAAAAGTCTTCATTAAAATCAATTGGTAAAGTAGGAGCTAAAAATACAGGCACAAAAATCCAATTCTGGCCAAATGAAAAATATTTTGACTCAATAAAATTTTCACTTACAAAATTAAAACATCTTATGCGCGCTAAATCTGTGTTATGTCCGGGATTACTAGTGCGTTTTATTGATGAAATAAAAAAAGAAAAAATAGAATGGTGTTATCAGGATGGCATAAAAACATATCTTTCAGAACAATTAAGTGAATATGAATTGTTACCAAAAGAACCATTTCTTGGTTCAATGCAAAGTGAAAATGAAGGAGTTGATTGGGCAATACACTGGTTGATTGAGCCATCTGAGCTAATTACAGAAAGTTACGTTAATCTTGTACCAACTTTACAAGGCGGTACACATGTTGTTGGAATGCGCCAAGGATTACTCGAAGCTATACGTGATTTTTGTGAAACAAGAAATTTATTACCAAGAGGGGTAAAGTTATCTGCTGAAGATGTTTTAGAAAATTGTTGTTATCTATTATCTGTTAAGATGAATAATCCGCAATTTTCTGGTCAAACTAAAGAACGTCTATCATCACGTGAGTGTTCTGTTTTTGTTTCTGGGGTTATAAAGGACACGTTTGTACAATGGCTGCATCAGCATATTGAGATGGGCGAACGCATCGCAGAAAAAATAATCACTGCTGCACAAAGAAGACTCAAGTCTAATAAAAAAATAGTTCGAAAAAAAATAAGCGGAGGTCCGGCATTACCAGGAAAATTAGCAGATTGTAGCAGCCAAGATATTAACGTCTCTGAATTGTTTTTGGTTGAAGGTGATTCAGCAGGAGGTTCTGCAAAACAAGCTAGAGATAGAGACTTTCAGGCAGTTATGCCCCTTAGAGGTAAAATTCTTAACACTTGGGAGGTTGAATCAAGTGAAGTACTATCATCGAAGGAAGTACATGATATATCTATTGCAATAGGTATTGATCCAGGCTCTTCGAACTTATCGAAACTCAGGTACGGAAAAATATGCATTCTAGCCGATGCAGATTCTGATGGAGCTCATATAGCAACACTTCTTTGTGCGCTTTTTTTAAAACACTTCAAGGATCTTGTAAGTGAGGGCCATATTTATATTGCTATGCCGCCTTTATACAGAATAGATATAGGTAAAGAAGTTTACTACGCATTAGATGATGCTGAAAAACAAGGATTCTTAGATCAAATTTTGGCAGAAAAAAAACCTGGGAATCCCACTGTTCAACGTTTTAAGGGTTTAGGAGAAATGAATCCCATTCAGTTAAGAGAGACGACAATGGCGCCTAGCACGAGGAGATTAGTCCAATTGACACTAGAAAATGAAAAATCAGCACTAAAAGTTATGGATATGCTTTTAGCAAAAAAACGTTCAACCGATAGAAAAAAATGGCTCGAATTAAATGCTGATAAAGCAATAATATAATAAAATCAATTATTTATAATATATTTTTAATGTAAATTAGAGGTAACTTTATGCAAAATACAATGGATTTTGATTTCGAGCAAAGCGAAAAATACCCGCTCGAAATTTATAGTGAAAAAGCATACCTGGATTACTCTATGTACGTTATTCTTGATCGCGCATTACCTCATATTGGCGATGGTTTGAAACCAGTCCAGCGACGTATTATCTATGCAATGTCTGAACTTGGCCTGAAAGCGACATCTAAATTCAAAAAATCAGCAAGAACCGTTGGCGATGTTATCGGCAAGTTTCACCCACATGGCGACTCAGCATGTTATGAAGCAATGGTTTTGATGGCACAAAGCTTTTCTTATCGATATCCATTAATTAATGGCCAAGGAAATTGGGGGTCTATGGATGATCCAAAATCATTTGCAGCTATGAGATATACAGAGTCCAAGCTAACTAGCTATGCCGAGACATTATTAGCTGAGGTTGAAAAAGGAACTGTCGATTGGTTGCCAAATTTCGATGGGACCTTGAATGAACCCAAGCTATTACCAGCAAGATTACCAAATATTTTATTAAATGGTACAACAGGCATTGCAGTTGGAATGGCAACTGATATTCCTCCTCACAATTTAAGAGAAGTTAGTGCTGCTTGCATAAAGCTACTTGATAAGCCAAAAAGTACAATTTCTGAATTATGTCAACATATTAAGGCTCCAGATTTCCCAACAAATGCAGAAATAATTAGTTCTAAATCATCAATACGAGAAATCTATAAAACCGGTCAAGGCTCAATAAAGATGAGAGCAGTCTGGCAAAAAGAGGAAGGGTATATAGTTATCACAGACATACCATATCAAAGTTCTGGAAGTAAAATTTTAGAGCAAATTGCCACACAAATGCAGTCAAAAAAATTACCAATGATAGATGATTTGCGAGACGAATCCGATCATGAAAACCCAACAAGATTAATATTAGTACCGCATTCTAATCGCATTGATTTAGAGGAATTAATGCTTCATTTATTTGCAACAACTGATCTTGAAAAAAGTTATAGAGTTAATTTAAATATTATTGGTACAAATGGAAAACCTCAAATAAAAAATTTAAAAGTAATTTTAACAGAATGGATTGAGTATAGAACAGAAACTGTTCGTAAGAAGTTACAGTTCCGATTAGATAATATTCTTTCGTCAATTCATATTTTAAATGGATTAGTAATTGCATATAAAAATTTAGATAAAATTATTAAGATTATTAGAAATGAAGATAAACCGAAAACTAAACTGATTAAAAATTTTAAACTTAGCGAAATACAAGCAAATTCTATATTGGATTTAAGATTAAGAAAACTTGCTAAACTTGAAGAATTAAAAATCAAATCAGAATTAAAAGAATTAAAAACAGAAAAAAAAGAAATAGAAGTATTATTAGGATCTAAACAACGTTTAAAGACATATATCAAAAAAGAAATAAATGACGATGCGGAGCTATATGGAGATGAAAGGAAATCTCCGATTAAAGTAGCTGATGATGCTAAAATAATAGATGAAAACAGTCTTATTAGTTCTGACCCCGTATCTATTATACTTTCCTCAAAAGGCTGGGTGAGAGCTGCTAAAGGTCATGATATCAATCCAAACTCTTTAAACTATAAAAGTGGCGATGAATTCAAACAAATTGCTTTGGGTAAGACAAACCAACCTGTAGTTTTTCTAGATTCAAAAGGACGTTGTTATTCATTACCGTCACATACATTGCCATCAGCACGAAGTTATGGAGAGCCAGTTTCTGCTCGACTGAATCCTCCTGACGGAGTTAGTTTTGAAGGAGTTATGACCGGTGAAAGTGAAGCGGTTTATCTTTTAGCTACTGATAGTGGTTATGGATTTATGGTTAAGCTTGAAGATGTATACACAAAAAATAGAAACGGTAAAGCAATTCTAAGAGTACCGAATAATGCGAATGTCTTACTACCGGCAAAAGTTAATGATATTGAAAATGATTGGATTGTTGCTGTTACATCTATAGGAAGAATGTTAATGTTTCCAATTACAGAGCTTACCTTACTACCAAAAGGAAAAGGTTTAAAAATAATTCAAATACCACCTGCTAAACTAAAAACTCGAGAAGAATATGTTGCAGCAGTGACTGTAATTGCTGAAATGGATAACTTAGCAATTTATACAGATAAAAGGCATATGATCATGAAGGAAAAAGAGCAGGAATATTATATTGGTGAGAGAGGAAGAAGAGGGAATATGTTGAAACGAGGCTTTCGTAATATTGTAAGAATTTCCTCTGAAACAACATAATTTATAAAATACAACAAGGAGATTTTTTAGTGAGTTACAGTACCAGTGAATTTAAACCAGGATTAAAAGTTCTAATCGACGGAGAACCATGCTCAATTTTAGAAAATGAATTTGTTAAACCAGGCAAAGGCCAAGCATTTAATCGTATTAAAATACGAAATCTTAAAACTAAGAGAGTCTTAGAAAAAACCTATAAATCTGGAGAATCACTTGAAGCGGCAGATGTAATCGATTTGGAAATGCAGTACCTATATAACGATAGTCAAAATTGGTATTTTATGGAACAAAATAATTTTGAACAATACACTGCAGATGAAAATACTGTATCAGATGCTAAACAGTGGATAGTAGGAGAGGAAATGTGCTTTGTGACTTTATGGAATGAAATACCAATATTAGTTAGTCCTCCTAATTTTGTTATTCTGAAGGTTAAAGATACAGATCCGGGATTACGAGGAGACACAGCACAGGGAGGGACGAAGTCTGCCACACTTGAAACAGGCGCAGTAGTTAAAGTGCCGCTGTTTATTGATAATGATGAGCTTATAAAAATTGATACTAGAAATGGCCAATACGTTAGTAGAGCTAAAGATTAATTTTACTGCTGTTTTGTAACATTATCTCTCAAGTAAACTGGTGATATTTTATCGGCGGATATAAATTTACCTTTTTGATAGGAGTTTTTTGCTAATTCAAGAACACCTCTTGCTTCGGGTAATGCATCAGCTTTTATAGCGGTAATGTTAGCCGTGAACTTTGATTTTATTTTTTCATGATACTTATTCCAACCAGTACCAATACACATCCAGTTATTCTTTGAAGGGGAAAGTATATCCTCAGGGGCGCATACTTTTTCTTTGGTAATTTCTTCCATTACTCCTTCATCATTTTTTTTATACAGACCCCAATAGATTTCATTCATTCGAGCATCTATAGCCGTAGCTATATGATCATTTTCTTTTGAAAATTGTTGAGCTAATGTCTTAAGAGATGATACGCCTATTACGGGTATATCATGAGGATATGCAAGTCCTTGTGCAACACTGATTCCAATACGCACTCCTGTAAATGCCCCTGGACCATGACTAAAACAGATACAATCCAAGGCATTTATTTTAATATCTGCCTCACTTAGAAGAGAATCGATCATTGGTAGAATTAGCTTTGAATGTTTTCTAGGCGCCAACTCATATCGATATGCACAAGCATCATTAATACTAATTGCAGCCGAACAGGCTTCTGTTGATGTTTCAATTGCTAAGAGTTTCATTACATTTTTTTATAATTATATTTAGGAACTAACATACCTTATAATTTACTACAAAATACTAATATTATTCACTAATATAGCATTTTATTTTAGTTTCAACGTTTATATAACCCTTTATAATGTAAATATGATATCTCAATATGAAGCCATGATTGGATTACGTTACGTTCGTGCACGTAGACGCAATCACTTTATTTCGTTTATTTCTATGTCATCAATGATTGGTGTTGCGCTTGGTGTAGCCGCATTGATTACAGTGATTTCTGTAATGAATGGTTTTGAAAAAGAATTAAAAGATCGTATCTTAGGAATGGCATCTCATGCTGTTATTGAAGACTTCAATGGATTAAATAATTGGGAGAGGGTAATTGGTGAGGTTAAACAGCATCCCGATATAGATGGTGCTGCACCATATTTACATGCTGAAGGCATGTTAACGAAAGATAATTTAGTCAATGGCGTAATTATAAGGGGTGTATTACCTAATGAAGAAATTAATGTTGCTGTTGTTGCTGATAAAATGGTATCAGGAAGTTTATCAAATTTAGAAGCAGGTAAGTTCAATATAATTTTAGGCAGCGAGCTTGTAAGAAACCTTGGAATTAAAATTGGCGATAAAGTAACTCTAGTAGCACCTCAAGCCAATCTAACTCCAGCTGGCATTATGCCTAGATTGAAGAGATTTAAACTAATTGGTATTTTTGATGTTGGAATGCATGAATTTGATAGCGGTTTAGCATTAATACATATGGAAGATTCATTGAAGTTATTTAAAAAATTAAACCCTACTGGAATAAGACTAAAAACAAATAATATTTTAAAGGCACCAATCATAAGCAGGGAAATTGCAAGTAATTTATCAGATAGTCTATCAGATAATTATTGGGTTATAGATTGGACCCAAAGACATTCTAATTTTTTTCGTGCATTAAAAACTGAAAAAACAGTCATGTTCGTAATTCTTACGTTAATTGTTGCTGTTGCGGCATTCAATATTATTTCAACTTTAGTTATGGCTGTATCAGATAAACAATCTGATATTGCTGTACTTAGAACACTAGGCGCTAGCCCTAAAAGTATTTTACAAATATTTATGATACAAGGAATTATTATAGGGGTTATTGGTATTGCAATCGGTGTTCTAGGTGGTGTGTGGATGGCAACAAATATAGAAACGCTAGTCCCAGCTTTAGAAAATATACTCGGTTTTAAATTTCTATCACCAGATGTTTACTATATAAGTGATTTACCATCTGATATGCATTGGAATGATGTTTTCTTAGTCAGTGCTGTCTCTTTTGTATTATGTTTACTAGCAACAATTTATCCTGCTCTACGTGCAGCAAAAGTTTTACCGGCAGAGGCATTACGCTATGAGTAATGTCCTGCTTACTGCAAATAGTGTAAAGAAATCTTTTAATGACGGGGATCTGAGTGTTAATGTTTTAAAAGGAATTGAATTGAGTGTCAATAAAAATGAAACTATATCCATTATTGGAAGCTCAGGATCAGGAAAAAGCACTTTACTACATTTACTTGGCGGACTTGATACTCCAGACAATGGAGATATTATAATTAATGATCAAAATATTAATAAACTTAGTCATACTGAAAGAGGCGTCTTACGAAATAAATACCTTGGCTTTATATATCAATTTCACCACCTCTTGCCTGAATTTACGGCAATCGAGAATGTTGCAATGCCATTACTTATAAGGCGTTGTCCAAAAAATCAAGCCTTAGAAAAAGCAGAAGAATTGTTGCGTGGTGTTGGTTTATCAGATCGTATAAAACATAAACCTGGCGAATTATCTGGAGGCGAACGTCAAAGAACAGCTATAGCAAGAGCATTGGTCACTAATCCAATGTGTGTACTTGCAGATGAGCCAACAGGAAATCTTGATGAAAAATCAGCCCGCGAAGTATTTGAGTTGGTAATAAATTTAAATAAACGTTTAGGTAGTAGTATGATAATGGTTACTCATAATTTAGAATTGTCTAAAAAATCAGATCGTGTATTTGAATTAAAGGATGGAATATTAATAGAGCTATAGGATGCTTATTTTTTATTTCGGCTACTCCATTTTGTAATTGTACTAAGCCTCCATAATATTCTCACTGTGAAATAAGTGAATATTGCGGAAATCAGACCAAGAATAAGACAACCTGCAACTAATGGCTGCCAAATATGTATAAATTGTGTCCCAAACCATTCATGTAGGGTTTTGTTATTTAAGCTAAGTTCCATAATGTTACTGTCTTCTACCTGAAGAAGAAATGAACCGACCTTATAGCTGGAAAGAAAGATAAATGGTATTGTAAAAGGATTGGTTAATAGTGAAAAAAGTATCGAAATCGGTAAATTTACTCTAAATATAATGGCAAATGCCACAGCAGATATAGTTTGAATTGGCAGAGGAATAAACGCACAGAATACACCTATAGCTGCACCGCCAGCAGATGAACGTCTGTGAACATGCCAAATATTTGGGTCATACAAATAATTAGAAAATAATCGCATCATATTTTTATTCATGATGCTTTTTTTATTTGGCATATAGCGCTTTAGAAGCTTTTTGATAGTCATTTTAATATTTTTTTTGTCTTAAAAAGCGCGCTATTATAGCTGCACTAATTAGTATTAACAGCTAATAAACTTGGCTTTTGTTAGTATAGACGACTATTTTATTATTGAGGTAATTCATGTGTTCGAACTTGTAAATGCTGGCGGATTTTTAATGTGGCCAATTATACTTTGCTCTATTATATCAATGGCCATTGTAGCTGAGAGATTTTGGTCTTTGAGAGAAGCTAAGATAGCACCACAAAATCTACTTGCAAATGTATGGCAATGGCATAAATCAGGAAAGCTTGATTCAAAACGCATTCAAGCTTTACGTCAAAATTCACCACTTGGAATGATTCTTGCTGCGGGACTTTTAAATCGCAAGCATTCAAGAGAAGTTATGAAAGAAAGTATTGAGGAAGTCGGTAGGCTTGTTGCTCATAGCTTAGAGCGTTTTTTAAATACGCTTGGGACAATCGCATCAATTACGCCATTACTAGGTTTACTTGGAACAGTTATTGGAATGATAAAAGTTTTTACAGTTATTACATCACAAGGAATAGGAGACCCTAGCGTTTTATCAGAAGGTATATCAGAAGCACTTCTTACAACAGCTGCTGGATTATCTGTTGCAATTCCAACTCTAATGTTTTTTCGATATTTTCGAGGAAAGGTAGATGATCTTGTTTTTACCATGGAACAGGAAGCGCTTAAAATGGTAGAAGTTATGCATGGCATCAGGGAAAAAGATACTCAAAAATAATGAGCTACAATGAATTTCAAAACAAAAAATAAAGAAGAATTAAATCTCGATATAACTCCTTTAATCGATGTTGTTTTCTTGCTGCTTATCTTTTTTATGGTTTCAACAACATTCAAGCATGAGTCTGAAATAAATATTGTTTTACCAACAGCATCAAATGAATCTGTTGAGATTAAAGAAAATATTATTGATATTGGTCTAGATATGGATGGTAAAATTTATATTAATGGAAAAGTTTTGAAAAATTCTGAATTTGAAACAATTAAAAAATCATTATCAATTATTACTGCTAATAAAAAGGACCCGCCCATTGTAATAAGTGCAGATGCAAATGTAAAACATCAAGCTGTAATTCATTTGCTAGATGTACTTCGTCAATTAGATTTAGTTAAAATAACATTTGCTACTCAAATTTTAGAAGATTAGATATTTATATGTATATCTATTAAATAAAAGTGTTTAAATTATTTTTAAAAATATTAATCGAAAAGATTTGGTACTCTAAAAATTTCATCAGCTTTCTTCTTCTTCCATTAAGCTGGATTTATATATTTTTTGTAGAGTTACGATTAAAACTATATCAATTTGGTATTTTTCCTATAAACAAGTCATATGCCCCCACAATTATTGTTGGAAATATGGTGGCAGGCGGAACAGGCAAAACACCGCTAGTTATTTGGCTTGCATGTTATTATAAGGAACAAGGATTTTTTCCAGGAGTTATTAGTAAAGGATATAAAGGTAGGTATACAACAAATACACAGTTTGTTGATTCAAATACAGACCCAATATTAGTTGGAGATGAGCCTGTCTTAATTGCAAAAAAAACAAAGTGTCCCGTACTAGTAGGAAATAAACGATCAACTGCTGCAAAAGAAATAGTTGAAAAATATAAGTGCAATCTAATTATTAGTGATGATGGTCTGCAACACTATTCACTTGCGAGAAATATTGAAATAGCCGTTATTGATGGACAACGTCGCCTAGGTAATGGTTTTTGTATTCCCGCTGGCCCATTGAGAGAATTAAAAAGTCGGTTAGATTCTGTGGATTTGGTTGTTGGAAAATATTTAGCAAAGAAATCTGAATATAAGATGGAATATATATATAATGATTTGGTTTCACTTAATAATCCAAAAGATAAAATGCCCATATCAGATTTAGATTCAAAGAAAATACACGTAGTTTCTGGAATTTCTAACCCTCAGTCTTTTTACTCGTACCTACGTTCTCAAAATTATGAATTACTAATTCATGAATATCCAGATCATCATATATACAATGAGAACGACCTTGAGTTCGATGATGATTTTCCAGTAGTAATGACAGAGAAAGATGCTGTAAAATGTTTCAAATATTCTAATGAGAGGTATTGGTATCTTCCAATCTCAGCAAAATTATCAGAACGTTTTACGTTAGATTTAAATGAACTTTTAGAAAGAAATAAATATGGATAAAAAATTATTAGAAATATTAGTTTGTCCTATAACAAAAGGACCCTTGATTTATGACAAAGAAAATCAGGAGTTAATTTCAAAATCCGCTCGACTCGCATATCCAGTGCGTGATGATATTCCAATTATGCTCGAAGAAGAAGCAAGGGAAATTAGTGAAAATGAATTGGAAAAATATAAATAGTGAAAAATGGTTATAGCATTATAATTCCTGCACGTTATGGTTCCTCTAGACTGCCAGGAAAACCGCTATTGCAAATTAAAGGTAAACCACTTATTCAGCATGTATATGAAACCGCTTCAACAACTAAAGCAAAAGAAATTATAATTGCAACGGATAATGATGATATTTTAAATACTGCAACTTCATTTGGATGTCGTGCAATCCTAACGTCAGAAAAACATCAGTCGGGTACAGATAGAGTAGCTGAAATTGTAGAAAAACTTGATTTTGATGATGATGAAATAATTATTAATCTTCAAGGTGATGAGTATGGTTTACAGGCAGAATTAATTGATTCATTAGCGTCCAACTTATCCCTTAACATCGATTCTGATGTTGCTACACTATGCGAGCCAATTCAAAATATTGATGATTATACGGATCCAAATATTGTAAAAGTTGTTTTTGATAATAACAACAAGGCTCTTTTTTTTAGTCGTTCTCCCATTCCAGCAGAAACATCTGGCAAGCTTCCAGTAAAAGCATACAGACATATTGGACTTTATGCGTATCGTGTTAATTATTTAATGAAATTTACTAAATTTGAAAGATGTGACCTTGAAAAGACAGAAAAACTCGAGCAATTACGAATCATTTATAACAAAGGAAGAATACAGATGATGATTACAGATAAAGCAAAAGGAATTGGGGTTGATACAGAAAAAGACCTTCAAGCAGCCCGTTCAACAAAGGATTAAATTGACTTCATTTTGCCCTGTATGTAATTCTGCCTTTTGTTAAGTCATACGGCGTCATTTCAACTGTTACCTGATCGCCTGTAAGTATTCTAATGTAATGCTTTCTCATTTTTCCAGATATGTGTGCTGTGATTTTGTGACCATTTTCTAATTCTACTCGAAACATTGTATTGGGTAATGTTTCAACAACTGTGCCTTCCATTTCAATTTGATCTTCTTTTGCCATAAATATACCTCGTATTTTGAAAGCTCACGATTTTGCACTAATTTAATAAAGTTTGATAGTAATTTTGATTATTTTTTAAGAGAAATATGTTTTATCTAGATTGCAATGATTATTAAGGATTTTATTAAATTTTTTACGTGAAAACAGTTGAGCGCCAAGACTTTTCAAGTGGTCTGATTCAATTTGGCAGTCTAATAAGCGAAAATTTAAGCTTTCTAATCTATCCATTAGATGAGCTAAGAGAATTTTAGAAGCATCTGAGACTCTACTATACATAGATTCTCCAAAGAAAATCTTTCCCATCACTACTCCATATAGTCCACCCACAAGTTTTTTATTTTCCCAGCATTCAACTGAGTGCGCATAACCTGATTTATAAAGATTAAAAAAGGCATGCTTTATTGAAGGTGTTATCCACGTGTTATCATCTACTCTGTTGATTGAACATTCATGCATAACTTTTTTAAATTCTTTGTTATAAGTTATGGAAAAGATATTATTATTTAATTTTCTCCTGAGAGTACGAGATATGTGAAAATATTTCGGGATTAATACGCATCTCGGATTAGGCGACCACCATAAAATAGGCTGACCTAAATTAAACCATGGAAATATTCCCTTTTGATAGGCATTTAGTAGTCGTTTTTCAGAAAGATCTCCTCCGATTGCAAGCAAGCCATTTGGATTATCAAGTGCGTCCTCTTGATTTGGAAATGAATTAGACATTCTCTTATTTTTTATTAGATAAAGATCTTTATTGCTATGTAAATATTTTTTATCTAAATCCATAAAAAAATCTTAGGGGTTCAAGATAATATCTTTTCCTATAACTTTTAGTGCTGCTCTCTTTGAGCCAGTTAGAGAAAAACTCGTTTCTTTATAACTTCCGTTATCTAATACGAATCTAAAAGTTACTTCATTTCCATTTAGTAAGGCATCAAGTGATAGCGAGGAAATTTGATTATTCGTTATATAGCCTAGTATAAATTCACTCCAGTTTAAATTAGAAATACAGGGAGCATCATTAAAAGAGGTATTTTTTACTAGTGTCAGGTCCACTTGATAGGTAGGACATATATCTGTTGATATAAGATTAAGTGAAGAGTTAAGGGTGAAGCGAGATCTCACAGAACCTACGTTATCTTTATAGATTTCCAGACTATAACCACTCTTGTTTTCCGTATACGCTACTTGCGTTTTTAAATCATTATTTAAACTAGTATGTGTTATGATATTCCACTCAGCGGAGACGCTTAGAGGTGTCATAAAAACAATAAATAAATATATTATACTGAAATTCTTATTATATTTTCTATTTTGTATGTTCATAGACGTTTTATTATTGCATTGAAATCTGAAAATTCAAACTACATTAGTGATTTTAACTTAAATATTAAAGAATTTTAAAAAAATGAACCGAAGGACCTTTCTAAATAGCATTCTATCAACCTTACTGTATATTACACATAGGCAATTATCAGCCGCAGAAGCTCTAGTGAAAAAAGATAGTGATTTTCTTAAAGTCGAAAATTTAGAGAAAAATAATACTACTATTATGGTGGATCCGGTATTTTTAGAGCATCACATAGGACCAACTCACCCAGAAAGCCCCTCCAGGATCCAGCACATTGAGAGAGCATTAATAGAAAGTAATTTATTTGAAATTACTAAATCAGTTGGTTTAAAAAATGACATATATAAATGGATTGAGACTGTACATACTAAGAATCACATCAAATCTATTAGAGAATCTACACCAATAGCAAACAAAGTAGCAACTGCTGCTGTAAATGCAGCCCTCTCAGCAGTGGATTCAATTATGCACAATAATTCAACTAATGTATTTTGCGCTACAAGGCCACCGGGACACCATGCTCTGAATACCGGAAGAGAGGAGGGTTTTTGTTATTACAATCATGTTGCTATTGCAGCTAAGTATGCCCAAGAAAAATACAACTTAAAAAGAATTTTAATTATTGACTGGGATTATCATCATGGGAATTCAACGGAAGCAATTTTTTATACTGATCCAAGTGTTTTATTTTTTTCAACACATGATAAAAATGCATATCCAGGAACTGGCGATCCATTGAAAACGGGAAGTGGTGATGGAGAAGGTTACAATATAAATGTCCACTTACCTTGTGGAACTAGCGATAGAATAATAATTAAAAAATTTAATGAAATATTATTACCAAAAGCAAGAAAATTTAAGCCAGATCTAGTACTAATATCAGCTGGATTTGATAGTAGAAAGGATGATTTATTGGGATGCTTTAGTATTACTGATTCTGGTTTTATTGAACTTACAAAAATTGCTATGACTATAGCAAATGAATTTTGTAATAATCGCTTAGTTTCGGTTTTAGAAGGCGGTTATAATTTAGACGGTAATGCAAAAGCTGTTGTTGCTCATGTCTCCACGCTGAAGAATAATATGCATACTAGTTAATTTTTTGTAACTAACAGTAGGAAATCAGTTGTAATTATTGAGAATCTACATCTTTACTTGGTTTTGTGTAGACGGGAAATGGCATAATATTCTCATTCTCACCATCTCGATTTGAAATCTTTGCCGAACCTTGTTTTTCAACTTCATCAATTCTTATAATTGCATGCATTGGAATATAGGTTCTATCAACACCACTAAATTCATTTTTTAAATTTTCTTCACTTGGATCTACAACAACTGAAGATTTTTCCCCAAATAAGAGTTTTTCTATTTCAACGAAACCAAACATTGCGCTGTGATGAACGTTCTTAGCATATATTTCATAGACTTTTCCTTGATTGTGAAATATTACTTTGTATATTTTATCTTTTGACATTTTTATGCTGGACCTCGTTGTTAATAGTGCTCATGTGATTTAGATAAATAATATCATAATTAAATTAAATGACTATATTTGATAAGATAAGTTCCCTCCAGGTCCCAATGGCCAGCCCATATGCATCCAAAATAATAATAATACGAGCCAAACAATCAAGAAATATATTGTGTAGGGCAACATCATTGAAATAACTGTGCCCAAACCAGAGCCCTTAAGGTATTTTTTGATTTCTATTAAAATAATAATCATATATGGATTCATCGGGGTAATCACATTTGTAACGGAGTCTCCAATTCTGTAACTTAGTTGTGTTAGTTCAGGACTTATTCCAATTTGCATGAGCATTGGTACAAATACAGGTGCAAAAAAAGCATATTTTGCTGAAGATGAGCCAATAAATATATTCACTATTGAAGCCATCAAAATAAAGCAACTCAGTAATAATGCATTTTCTATGTCTAGGTTTTTTAGGAATTCTCCTCCAGTAATAGCTAATAAGTGCCCTAAGCCTGAATAATTAAAGGCCGCAATAAACTGAGCAGCAAAAAACGCCAGAACAATATATGGACCTAGGGTTGATAGAACGTCGCCAAGGATTTTTGCTAGATCATTACTATTTTTTATTTTACCACTTAAAATACCGAATATTAGTCCAGGTATAAAAAAAATAATAAAAAGAAGTGGAACTGTTACCTCTACCCATCTATCAAAATTTTCTCCTTTACCAAATAATGGAGTATTTTCTGAAATTACTGATAAATAAAAAATTGTCAATAAAAATATAAAAGCAAAGAAGGAAAAGAGCAGGGCTTTGTTATTAGTTTTTTCAGACTTATTATTTTCTTTTATTTTTATAATAGGAGTATTTGCTATTAAAGGGGCAGCTATTTTTTCAGTCACATACCATCCTGTTAACGTCAAAACTATAGTTGAAGCAATCATAAACCACCAATTTGCAGTAACCGCAACAACATATGATGGCTCTATAATTTGTGCGCCTAGTTGTGTAAAGCCAGCGAGCAGTGGATCTAGAGCTGTAATAAATAAATTCGCACTGAATCCTGCAGAAACGCCTGCAAATGCAACTGCAATACCTAATAAAGGTGAGCGACCTGCGGTTAAATATAGAGAGGCTGCGAGTGGAATAAGTACCACATAACCGGCATCCAGTGCTATGGACGATAGAATACCTAAAAACATCACCATAGGAGTAAGAAGGCATTCATGAGTTCTAATAGTAATAAATTTTAACAATGCGGGTAAAAAACCAGTTTTTTCTGCAAGACCTATACCCAACATTCCAACCAATACAATACCTAGAGGAGGGAAGCTAATAAAGTTGTCTACCATACTTGATAGAAACCACCAAATACCGTGTGACGTTAATAAATTATTAATAATAACTTCACTACTAGCCGCACTGGTAGTTGTAATATCAAGCTCTGATATAATCATTGATAGAATAAACACCAAGATTGTTCCGAATATAAATAAAACTGAAGGATCCGGGAGTCTATTACCTAATTTTTGAATTGAATCTAGTAGTTTCATCTTTCGAGAATATATTTTAAAAACTTGTCAATACCCTCAGTGTATACAGCACCACTTGTTAGATAACCATCGTTATGTAATCCATAAATTTCAAGAAAATGTTTAGGTTCATTCGCAGCTTCAAATAATGCTCTACCAAATTTATATGGAACAATATCATCTTCTTTGCTATGTATTAAAAGAATTGGAATATCAATGTTTGGCACTCTTTCAATCGAGGGATAGTAGATATTTGCAAGTATAGTGATGGGTAAGTACGGATAATTATGTTTTCCCATGTCAATTATGGAGGTAAAGCTTGACTCAACAATCAATGCTAATGATTTATATTTTTTTGCTAACCAAATAGCAACAGCGCCACCTAGAGATCGACCAAAAATTATAATATCGTCTTCGCTTATATTTTTTTCATTCCTAAGAAAATAAAAAGCAGTTTCAGCATCAATATATGTTCCATTTTCTGTGGCAATTCCCGAACTATCTCCATATCCTCTGTAATCTATTATAAAAACAGATAAGCCGAGTTGATGAAAAATATTAATACTATCTAGTCTGCTCGAAAGATTACCACCATTTCCATGCAAAAAGAGTAAAGTAGCTCTTGGGTTATTATGCGGAATAAACCATGATTTAATTTCTTCATTATCTTCTGTTGTTAATGTTATATCTTCATATATTAAATTATAATTTGAAGGAGTGTAATTAGAGCCTTTGGTAGGAACATAGACTAAGTTATTTTGATTGAAATAGACCATTAATGAAAATAAAATCCAGACTGTAATTAGTATAGTTAATATTGATTTTATTACTTTAAAATATTTTCTTTTCACTTTTAAATACTTGTTAGGTTACGATAACTATTTTTCCCATTGCATGACCGTCCTCGATGATTTCATGTGCCTGTGCAATATTTTCTATAGGTAGAATATTATCAACATGAATTTTTAATTTTCCTGAGTCAAATAACTCTGAGCATTTTTTTAGAATATTTGTTTGCTCAATTTGCTTAGCTTTTAAGTTATATAATTGGGGTGTAAGCATAACCTCAAAACTTAGTTTTAAATTTTTGAATCTTGCTAATGACCAATCAATATTACTGCTTGGTTGGAGAAGAGTGACAATTTGACCATAGTTTTTAGTTTTTAAAATTAAGTTTGATATTTCATCGCCGCCTACATTATCAAGCGAAATATCAACACCCTCATTATTTGATAATTCTAGTATATTTTTTTGAATTTCATTTTCATCTAGTTCTTTGTAATTATATATGTGATCAGCACCTAAGTTTGCAACGAAATTTTCTTTATCTCTATTGCTAATACTTGTAAAAACAATAGCACCTTTGCTTTTAGCTAGTTGTATGGCTAAGTGACCAACACCACCAGCACCAGCATTGATAAATATCTTTGAACCTTTTTCAATTTTTGCATGAAAAAATAATGATTCCCATGCAGTAATTAAGGCTAGTGGGGCTGCAGCTGCTTCTTCAAAAGATAATGATTTAGGAATATGTGCAACAAATTTTTCACTAATTACTTTATATTCAGCATAATTACCCTGAATATTTTCAAAACCACCATGAAAAAAGAATACAGCATCACCTTTTTTGAAATTCTTTACCATCGACCC
>CAJWRJ010000009.1:2500-52312 GCA_913046215.1 uncultured Legionellales bacterium
AAACTTAACAATTCGTAATATCGCCACATTAAAACATCGGAAATTGACATAATCTTTCCAAACATTTCTGTAGCTGGCTCATCAATTCCAATGTAGTTACCGAGAGATTTAGACATTTTTTGAGTGCCATCTAGACCCTCTAATATTGGCATAGTTATAACAACCTGTGGTGACTGACCATGCAATGTTTGAAATTGACGTCCTACAAGTAAATTAAATTTTTGATCTGTACCGCCCAATTCAACATCGGCATCTAGTGCCACTGAATCATAGCCCTGTATAATAGGATAAAGAAATTCATGAATCGAAATAGATTGATTTGATTTGTAACGTTTATCAAAATCATCACGTTCGAGCATCCTCGCAACTGTATGGTTTGATGCTAGACCAATCAATTCTGCAGCATTCATTTTTTTCATCCATCTAGAATTGAATTCGACCTTAGTTAAATCAGGATCTAAAATTTTAAAAATTTGTTGCTCATAGCTTTTTGCATTTTCACTTACTTCCTCAACACTTAATCGAGGTCGAGTTGCGCTTTTTCCCGACGGATCGCCAATCATGGCAGTAAAATCACCAATTAAGAAAACTACTTGATGTCCTAATTCCTGAAACTGGCGTAATTTATTTATTAGAACTGTATGACCAATATGTAAGTCTGGAGCTGTTGGATCGAATCCTGCTTTGATATTAAGTTTCTTGCCTGACGTGAGCTTATCTTTCAGTTCATCTTCGATTAAAACTTCATCGGTGCCTCTTAAGATTAACTCCGTTGCCTTTTTTGTAGATACCATATTATTCCTATTAATAAATAAATTAAACGTAGCTTATCATAGCCCAAAAAACGATATGCTTTTAAGCAATTCATTTATTGACGACAATAAGTTCTAGGGTTATTGTAGCAAATTTTATATAGGATAAACCGTGACTTACAAGATTTTCTTAAAGAATAATTGCAAAGCAGAAATAAGATCAAGTTATCCTAGATCTATTTTTTCTCTATTTATTATGACTTTGTGTCTTAGCTCGCTAGGAGTATTTTGTGGCTATATAATCCTTGCGCAAAATCAGTTCGGTACGAAAGAACGCTCAATAGATAAATCAGTTGCACTTGAAGTAGAAACCATTAATACGCCTATACCCAATAAAAAAATAAAAGATATAGAAACTAGTAAATTAAGTCCTAGTAAGACAAAAAAAGAAATAGAGAATACTGCTAATATTTCATGGAAATCTATAATTATCAAACCCGGTGATAGTCTTGCGCTTATTTTTTCAAAACTTGGCCTGAGCGCTAAATCACTTCATGAGATAATGTTGATTGGTAAAAAAACATCAATATTAAAAAAACTAAGTCCTGGGAAAAAAATAAATTTTCATATTATTGATAATGAATTGATAGCACTTAATTATGAAATAAATTTAGTTAAAATCTTAGAAGTTTCAAAATATGATAATAAATATATAGCAAAAGAAATAGATATAAAATTAGACAGCACCGTTAAAAACGCAAATGGAGTGATAAAAGAATCATTATTTTTATCAGGGGAGAAGGCGGGGCTATCTGATAATTTGATCATGCAATTGGTTGCCATCTTTGGCTGGGATATAGATTTTGCATTAGATATACGAGAGGGTGATTCATTCGCTGTACTATATGAAGAACAATATAAAGAAGGAGTTATGGTTGCAGAAGGGCCAATTATTGCAGCTGAGTTTATAAATAGGGGTAAAATAATAAAAGCTGTTCGCTACTTAGACAGTACTGGACAAAACAATTATTACAATTCCAATGGTGAAGCAATGAAAAAGGCGTTTCTAAGAACGCCGATCGATTTCTTTTCTCGTATAAGTTCAAAATTTAGTTTAAAAAGAAAACATCCTGTTCTGAATAAAATTAGAGCTCACAAAGGAGTTGATTACGCTGCTCCAATAGGTACGCCTATAAAAGCGACAGGTGATGGTGTTGTGAATTACGTCGGTAAAAATGGAGGTTATGGGAATACAATAAAATTGAAACATGGGGGTGCATATACTACGCTTTATGCTCACCTTCAACGATTCGCAAAAAATATGCGCCGTGGGGAAAAAGTAAAACAAGGACAAATTATTGGCTACGTTGGAACAACTGGATTATCAACAGGCCCACACCTACATTATGAATTTCAAATTCATGGTGTCCACAGAAACCCTCTGACGGTCCAATTACCAAAAGTAAGAGTTATTGATAGAAAAAACATTGCTGAGTTTAAGAAAACTATCGCGCCAATACTTGCGGAGCTTGATCTTATAAAAGGAAAAAATGTTTTATCCGCAAAATATACAAAAACCATTACTAAAGAAATTAAACTCGATGATGGATAAAAGTCTTACCCAAATAAAAAAGTGATATCAACATGTACTATATAGGACTAATGTCGGGCTCAAGTGCAGATGCTATAGATACCGCGATTGTAGAATTTAATAAAAAAGCAACTCTAAAATTCTATCGTGAATACCCCATAGATAATAAGCTAAAAAATCAAATACAACTTATTAATCAGAAGAGTCTTGCAGATTTTGCTGCATTAGATAATCAATTAGGTCATAAGTTTGCAGATGCAGTAAATGAAATTCTAAAAGAGGCAAATATAGATCCAAATCAAATTATTGCTATTGGAACCCATGGGCAAACGGTTCTTCATTCGCCAGATGCTAAAAATGGAACATCAATACAAATCTCTGACCCAAATGTTATATGTGCAAAAACTGGTATAACGACTGTAAGTGATTTTAGACGTATGGATATGGCTTTTGGTGGGCAAGGCGCCCCACTTGCTAGTGCATTTCATGAATACCAATTTAAAAATGATGATAAATCTATTGTTATATTAAATATTGGTGGATTTGCAAATCTCACCTTATTGCCATCTAATAAAAACGAGATAATAGGATTTGATACAGGGCCTGGAAACACGATGCTTGATGCATGGATTAAAAAAAATAAAAATTATGAGTATGATAAAGACGGTCTTTGGGCAGCTTCTGGTAAAACCAATAGTGAATTACTCAAGCAGCTACTCACAGATAGTTATTTTTCATCTAAAATACCAAAAAGTACTGGTAGAGAGTACTTTAACTTAAGCTGGTTAGATGCCAATCTAAAAAAATTAAATAAAAAAATTTCAAATGAAGATATACAAGCGACTCTGATGGAGCTATCTGCCACAACAATAGCTGATGCTGTTATGAAATATGCAAGTAAATTTAGTGAAGTAATTATTTGCGGTGGTGGAGTTAAAAACGCTTCACTAATAAAAACAATCGAAAAACTACTGAAAGATTTCAAAATCACCACTACATCTGATTATGGATTATCTCCAGATTGTATTGAAGCAGTAACTTTTGCATGGCTTGCAAAAACACGCATGGAGAACCAACCATCAAATATTCCCACAGTTACTGGCGCGACTCAGAAAGCGGTACTTGGTGGAATTTACTCGCCAATAAAAACGAATTAACAATATTATTTAAACAGAAAATGAAGAACCACAACCACAGGTCGTTGATGCATTAGGATTTCTTATCACAAATTGTGCGCCTTCCATTCCTTCCGTGTAGTCAATTTCAGCACCAGACAAATATTGAAAACTCATTGGGTCTACAAGTAATTTCACTCCCTCATTTTCTACGACTGTATCACCCTCTCCTACTTCCTCATCAAAGGTAAACCCATATTGAAATCCTGAACAACCGCCTCCTGAAATAAAAACACGTAACATGAGCGCATCGTTATCCTCACCATTAATGAGTTCTTTAACCTTTTCAGCAGCCGCTGTACTAAAAATTAATGGTGATGTGATTTCTTTTTCTTGTGTCGAATTCATATACAATTATATTAAAGCTTAAGCCTTAATCACCTACTTCATTATAGTTAAAATCCATGCCCACTTCTTTTTCAGGCTCAATTACAGTATGAACTAATTTACCATTGACTTCTGCTCCAATCGAAAGTTCAACTAAGTTGTAATATACATTACCTTTAATCTTTGCATTAGATAATAATTCAATATGTCTGCTTGCATGAACATCGCCGTTAACTACCCCATTAATTACAATATACGGTGAACTTACCTCTCCTTCAATCTCTCCATGTTCGCTTTGTGACAACAGCGAGCTCCCATCATCTGCTCCAATGACTTTTCCTTTTACTTTGCCATCTATATGAACCCCTCCAGAAAATCTAATCTCGCCTTCAATTTCTGTATTCTGACCAATTAAACTATCTATACGCGTAGCTTTTTTGTTTTTATATTTTTTTATGAAATTTTCAAACATAATCAATCTCTAATTTACTATTGTTCTCCATTCAAAAACTCTATGAATACTTGATTTGCTTCTATCATGTTGCTGTAAATCAACTAAAACTCTCAACGGGTCGAACCCATCAGGAATATTAAAGCTACCCTCTATGCGTTCAAAGTTCCTGATCTTTATTCTGCGATTAACCTTTTGTCCGAAATTCATCTTATCTGATGAAATTATACGTGGACCAGATTCATCGCTCCCCTCTAATGACATGTCTACAGTCACCTCAGTAATACTATCACTTTTACCAATATTGGTTAATACTAATTTGTATATGAAAGATTTTTCATCATGAGTAGATTCAATATGTAATCCCTGTATATTCAAACCCCTAGCATATGAGCTAGCCGTTATAATTCCCTTATAAAATGTTAATTCTTTTCTTAAATTAAAAACCTCTACTTGAAGAGACTTAATCTCATTTTGAAGACTAATTGATGTCTTTGTATCGACACTTGCAATGCGTTTTAATTTTAAGAGTTCTCTATCTAATTCCTTATTTTTTTCATTCAACTCATCATTCAATATTAGTAATTCTCTAATATCATTAGTTTGTAATATTTGTTTTTTTAAGAATCCGAAACTAGGACTATCATATAAATATAAACCAATAATAAATAACAAAACTATAAAAAAAAATATGTAATGTGATGATTCAAAATGTTTGTGTTTTTTTACAATGTGTTTTGGCATATTTATACAAACATTTTTTAAATATTAGAGTCTGGAAGTAAAAGTCCTGCCTCTTCTTCTAAGCCGAACATAATATTCATATTCTGTATTGCTTGACCTGCAGCACCTTTTACTAAGTTATCAATAACAGATAATATTATAAGGCGTTTTGGATTATCATTATTAAAATGAAGTGCAATATTACACATATTCGTCATTTTGACTGTGCTTGTCTCCGGACAGAACCCGTCTTTTAAAACATCAACAAATTTTTCATTTGAATAAAAATTAATATAATGATCTTTTATTTTTTTGAAACTAGTCGTTGTATTAACATACAAAGTCGTATGAATACCTCGATGCATAGGAGCTAAATGCGGAGTAAAAACAAGATTAATCTCCTTTGCATAATCTTCTAAAACTTGTTCTATCTCTGGTAAATGTCTGTGACTAAAGGGCGAATATGCTTTAAATGATTCGGTAAAATTAGAATACGCTTCAGATAAAACAGCTTTTCTTCCGGCACCACTTTTTCCAGATACTGCGTTTGCAATTATACTGTTCGTCTCAATCAACCCATATTTTACTGCAGGTAATAGGCCAAGTATTACAGAGGTTGGATAGCAGCCAGGATTAGCAATTAAACTTGCTTTGCTGATAGATTCGCGATTAATTTCAGGTAGTCCATATACCGCTTTATCTAAAAGATTTGGACAAGAATGTTTCCTTTTATACCACTGCTGCCACGTATTTGAGTTTCGTAATCTAAAATCAGCTGATAGATCAATAATCCGACAGCCTTGTTCGAGCAGTATAGGAACATAATTCATAGCCACCGCATTGGGTGTTGCAAAAAATACAAGGTCGCATGTATACAACGATTCGCTATCATGCGGGACAAAATTTAGACTATAATCTGTTAATGTTGGAAATATATCAGTTAATGCTTCGCCTTTTTTTGAATTTGATGTAATAGCAACAACTTCAACTTCTTCATGAAATGTTAGTAATCGAAGCAATTCGGCGCCTGTATAGCCAGTAGCACCAACAATACCTATACGAATCATTTTTTATTTATCCAATAATGTGTAAGCTAAAATTTCTAACGTTATAAGTTAATAATACTTAGCAATATGCAAATAAAAAAGCGGCCGAAGCCGCTTTGAATTCAAGATTTTATAATTATTATTTTTAAGAATTCACTGTATAAACAATGGATTCGATATAAAGGTTAATGCTAGATGAGATGAGTGTCAAGAAATCAATATATGATTCTAAAATAAAAAATTTTCATATGTCATTGATATAATTGAAAAATTTTATCTTAAGTGTGGCGCCTTCTCACTTATGCAAGGGAAAACTAAATATTCTTACTAGATTTAGTAAAAAATAGATAATATGTATCAAATATTGAATTAATTATTTTATGAAGAAAATAGTAAAAATTTTTATATGTATAGGGTTCGTGTCTATTCTGGTATTTCATTTATTACCGATTAAAGCCCCCAATATCTATTTAAATTCTATCGATGGTCAAAAACTTCAAATTGATTCGTTCAAAGGGAGCCCGCTGTTAGTAACATTTTGGGCGACAACATGCCACATATGTGTAGAGGAGATACCCAACCTTGTAAAATTACATGAAGAATTAAATCAATATGGATTTGAAATTATAGCAATTGCTATGTCTTACGATCCTCCTAATAGAGTGGTTGAGTTGTCAAAAAATAAAAAAATACCATATCTAATTGCAATAGATATTAAGGCTGATGCTGAATTAGCATTTGGTAAAATAAGTGCAACCCCAACAAATTTTTTGATTGACTCAAATGGAAAAATTATTAAAAAATATGTTGGCGCAATGGATTTTAATAAATTACGTTCAAAAATAAAAAAATTACTTAGTACATAGATAATGAAAATATAAAAATGCTCTGGTACAAAGCTCTACATCTAATATTCATGGTTACCTGGTTTGCTGGGTTATTTTATTTGCCGCGTTTGTTTGTTTATCACGCAATGTGTAGTGATAAGATAAGTATAGATAGATTTAAAATCATGGAAAAAAAACTTTTTTATGGAATAGCAACTCCAGGAGGTTTGCTTACAATTATTTTTGGTTCTTTTTTATTATTAAATAATGGTATTAGTATCTATAGTGATCAATTATGGTTTTTATTAAAAATAGTCTTAATAATTATTTTGGTTGTGTATCATATTTACTGTTTTTTTCTGCTACAAGATTTTAAATATGATAGAAATAAACATTCTCATGTTTGGTATCGATGGTTCAATGAAATACCTGTCTTGATTTTAGTAGGAGTTATATTACTCGCTGTTGTTAGACCATTTCAATGAAATAACACTCATACTTAAATTTCGATCATTTCAAAATCTTCTTTCGTTGCTGCGCACTCAGGACAGATCCAATCGTCTGGTAACTGCTCCCATTTTGTCTTTGGTGGTATCCCTTCTTCTGGAAGACCTTTTTCCTCATCGTAAATAAAACCACAAATAACACACATATATCTTTTCATTTTATGATACCTCATATTTTAATTTATTAGATCTCAATGACTATGTAAAATACCTTTCTTATAATGAAGGATAAAAATAAAAAACCAGTTGTACTGGTCATAGCAGGCCATGACCCATCGGGCGGAGCAGGTATTCAAGCAGATATAGAAAGTATTGCTGATACTGGCTGCCATGCAGCAACAATTATTACATCACTAACAGCACAGGATACTAATACAATCACTGGTGTCTCTCCACAGGATTCTCTTTTCTTTAAAGAACAAATAAAACTTATTTTAAATGACATGGATGTACTTGCATGTAAAATTGGTATGATTGGTAGCGATGACTTAGTTGAAATTATACATGCTGAACTCTCAAAAAGAACAATTCCAATTGTTCTAGACCCTATTATAAATTCAGAGACTGGAATAAATCTCTCGTCTGAAACAACTTATAAAAAAATAATAAACTTATTGCTTCCATTGGTCACAATAATTACTCCAAACACAGTAGAAGCAAGAACACTAACAGGATGTAATGATCTGCAATTAGCTGCTGAAAAATTACAAAATTATGGCACAAAAAATGTGCTCATAACTGGGACGCATGACAAAACTACCGAAGTAATAAACAGATTTTACCAAAAAGATAGCCCAACAACCTGCTATAAGTGGGAAAGGCTGTCTGGTACATACCATGGCTCGGGTTGTACGTTATCATCAAGAATTGCTGCTAATTTAGCTAATGGGAATAAAATGGAAAAAGCTGTTGAAGATGCACAAAATTATACGTGGCAAACGCTAATTAATGGAATGAAACTTGGTAAGGGGCAAACACTGCCTAATCGTTTCTTTAAAAATAACAAATGAATCATGAATATACCTGAATCCTGTGGCATTTATATCATTAGTGATTGTAAAAATTATACAATCGAAAATTTACTAAAAAAAACTGAAAAAATACTAAAAACAGGAATATCAATATTTCAATTTCGTGATAAAAATAATAATTATGATCTTAAAAAAATAGTTGCTTTGAAACTACAAGCCCTTTGCAAAAGGTATAATACGCCGTTCATCATTAATGATGATGTGATACTAGCAAAGACAATTTCAGCGGATGGAGTACATTTAGGTATGCATGATATGCCAATCACTCAAGCTAAAGAAATCCTTGGAGATAAAATAATTGGAGTGTCATGTTATAACAATCTAGATTGCGCTATAAATGCAGAGTTAAATGGTGCAGATTATGTTGCTTTAGGTTCTTTTTTTGATTCACCAACAAAACCTGATGCTAAAAAAATTAAGCCTGAATTGCTGTCCATAGCTAAAGCTAAATTAAACATACCAGTGGTTGCTATTGGAGGGATTACCCCTGAAAATGGAAAAGATCTTGTTCAGAGAAAAGCTGATTTCTTAGCAGTTATTAGCGGAGTTTACGACTCACCTGATATTGTTAAAACTATAAATGCCTATAATACGCTATTTTAAATTATTATTAGGATTATGAAAAAACTATTTGAAGAAGCAAAACAACGTTTGCCTGGAGGCGTAAATTCACCCGTACGTGCTTTCAAAGCGGTATCGGGGACGCCAGTTTTCATAAAGAAAGCGTCGGGAGCCTACTTATATGATAGTGAAGGAAAGAAGTATATCGATTATGTTGGTTCTTGGGGCCCAATGATATTAGGACATGCTCATCCCAAAATAATTAAAGCTATTAGTGAAACAGCAAAATGTGGCCTAAGCTTTGGTGCACCAACTGAAATTGAAACAAAAATGGCAAACAAAATTTGTGATCTAATGCCATCAATTAAAAAAATTCGAATGGTTAATTCTGGTACGGAAGCTGCGATGAGTGCAATTAGATTAGCTAGAGGCTATACAAAACGTGACACAATAGTAAAGTTTGAAGGATGTTATCATGGTCACGCAGATTCATTGCTCGTTAAAGCCGGATCAGGAGCATTGACGCTTGGCATACCAACCTCGCCAGGCGTGCCCAAGGACTTTGCAAAACATACAGTAACACTTACCTATAATGATATTGCTCAACTCGAAGAAACATTTAAAAATATCGGCAATAAAATAGCCGCAGTTATTATTGAGCCAATGGCTGGTAACATGAGTCTTGTTCCAGGAGGAAAAAAATTTTTAAAAGTACTAAAAAATCTCTGTGACAAAAATGATTCCATTCTAATATTCGATGAAGTAATGACTGGATTTCGTGTTGCACTAGGAGGCGCACAATCTATATTTGATATTACTCCGGATTTAACGATTTTAGGTAAAATTATAGGTGGCGGTATGCCGGTAGGCGCTTTTGGCGGAAAAGAAGATATAATGAATTACATTGCTCCGGACGGACCAGTATACCAAGCAGGTACACTATCAGGTAATCCTGTCGCAATGTGTGCGGGACTTGAAACACTTAATTTAATTTCAACTGATAATTTTTTTGAATCTCTAGAATTTAAAACAAAAAAGTTAGTTGAGGGAATAGTCGAAAAAGCAAATAAAATTGGTGTCCCATTAACAACAAATCATGCTGGTGGCATGTTTGGGTTATTTTTTACAACTGAAAAAAATATTGATTCTTTTGAAAAAGTCATGGGCTGCAATAAAACACACTATAATATTTTCTTCCATTGTATGCTAGAAAAAGGAATTTATTTAGCACCATCTTCATTCGAAGCTGGTTTTATTTCTGCCTCACATAGTCAACTTGATATAGAGTCAACAATCGCAGCGGCTAAGGACGCCTTCAAGAAGATAAAAAATGGTAGTTAATCTTTTGCCTAACTAATATCTAGCTTCTTTTTTGAAACAACAACACCATCAGTATCTGCATAGACATATTCACCAACATTAAATTCTATTCCCGCAATATTTACAGCCAAGTCTCTATCACCCGCGCCCTTTTTCAAACTTTTCCTCGGATTAGTATTCAATGCTTTAACACCGAAATTAATTTTAGAAATTACATCGACATCACGAATACAGCCTGAAATTATTACTCCAGACCATCCATTCTCTAAGCCTAATTTAGCAAGCATATCTCCAAGCAAAGCACAGCGAAGAGACTGATCTCCATCAACAACTAAAACACGACCTTCTCCCGATTCCTCTAAAGCCTTTCTTACTAAACTGTTATCTTCGTATGCTTTAACTGTTGCTATTGAGCCAAAGAATGCTTTTTTTCCACCATAATCATTGAATATTGGCAATGCTACTTTAAGTTCATCACCATGCAAATCACACAAATCAGCTGTTTTAAAAATCATTCCATATCCTTTTATCTAGCACTTATAATATTCAGGTCTTCTGTCTAAAAATAAGTCATTATGTTTAGTAATAAATTTATCATGGCTTTCAGTAGGATCAATATCATCATAATGGCAAGCCTCTCTTTGTGATAAAGCTCGAAAAATTAATTCGCCTTTTGGAGAAACAATTTGACTTTTACCAGTGAAACGCAATGAACCATGTGGTCTTTTATCTAGACCAAAACGATTTGCTGTAATTGCATAAACTCTATTTTCCAAACATCGAGATAACATGGTTTGTTGACAAAAATTAAGAACTAAATTAGAAGGATGGCAAATAATTTCTGCTCCATTCATAGCTAGTGTACGAACTACTTCTGGAAATGCCCAATCAAAACAAACCATCATGCCAACTTTAATTCCATTTATCTCGTTCACCTTCAAAGGTATATCGCCAGGGCTCATACATAATTTTTCTTCATTGAAAAGATGTAGCTTTCTGTAAATATGAATAATCCCTTTTGGACCAATTAATGCAGAACTATTGAAGCACTTATCTTTAGATTTTTCTAAAAATCCAATAACAATATAATTATTATTTTTTTTACATAAATTTTTTATACTATCAATATTCGCTGATTGATTTGGATCTTCGGCTAATAAAAGAGCTTCTTTTGCATCTCTAAAGTAATACCCAGACAAAGCTAATTCTGGCAATACAATCAGTTCAGCTTCAACTTTTTCAAGAGCCTTGATTATTTTTTTCGTATTTGCAGCGTTTTTTCCAAACTGAGGCTTAAATTGATAAAATCCTGCTTTCATATAGATCTAAATATTACTTTTTCCTTGGCCTGTCCCATGAGGGTATTGTTTTTTGCTCAATCCTGCTAATTGCTAAACTATCGCTGGCAACATCTTTTGTTATTGTAGCGCCTGCTGCAATTGTTGAGCCATCTTGAATTGTTATTGGTGCAATTAGCTGTGCATCTGAACCCACAAAAACATCGTTACCAATTACTGTTTTATGTTTATCGGCACCATCATAATTACAAGTTATTACTCCCGCTCCGATGTTTGTATCAATGCCAACTTCAGCATCACCAATATAGCTCAGGTGATTAGCTTTTGTACGATTTCCAAGCGAGCTCTTCTTTACCTCAACAAAATTTCCCACATGCACATGCTCACCTAAAACAGAATCAGGGCGAATTCTTGCAAATGGACCAATTACGCAATCCCTGCCAATAATTGAATTTTCAATTATGGAGTTTGCTAAAACTTGTACATTATTTCCAATTACACTATTTTTAATAATGCAATTTGGTGCAATATACACGTTGTCGCCCATCTTTATTTTGCCTTCCATTACTACATTAACATCAATTTCAATATCAGAACCTGCTTGTAGGTTTCCACGCAAGTCAAATCTAGACGGATCAGATATTCCAACACCTTTATCCATTAAATTATGTGCTTGCAATACCTGATAATAACGTTCTGCCTCAGATAACTGAGCTCGCGTATTAATTCCTTGCACCTCAATTGTCGACTCAGCTAAAACAGTCGAGACTTTAGTTTTTTTATTAACAGCCAACGCGACAATATCAGTCAAATAATACTCCTCTTGTTTGTTTTTATTGTTCAAAGAATTTACACATTCATTTAATAATTCCGCCTTAACAACCATAAATCCAGCATTAACCTCAGATATCTCTTTTTGTTTTTCTGATGCATCCTTCTCTTCTATAATTGAAATAATATTATCATTATCGTTACGAATTATACGCCCATACCCATATGGTTCATCAAAGTAAGCTGTAAGGAGAGAAAAGTCTGAATCAGTTGCAGCATTTACTAATTTCATTAATGATGCTTCACTAATTAAAGGTACATCGCCATACAAAACTAAGACATGATCATCATTAGGAATATCCGGGAGAACTTGTTTAACTGCATGACCGGTCCCTAACTGCTCTTTTTGCTCAACCCAAGAAATTTTTGAATCTTCATCAAGTGCACGGAGAACCTGATCTGCTCCATGACCATAGACTATATAGATTTTTCTATAATCTATTTTGGTTGCTGTTTCGTAAACATGCCTAATCAATGGTTTGCCTGCCAATAAATTCAAAACCTTTGGTTTATCAGAGTGCATTCGTTTACCCTGACCTGCGGCTAAAATAATGATACTAAGGCTCAATTTAAAATTTTCCCCATAAATAATTTAAAGTTTAAATAGATTATATCTCCGCTTTTGACTGAGATATACGATTGATTTTATACAAGAGAGATGTAGAAATTGAAGCTATTAACGTCCAGAACGTTTTCTTAAGCGTTGCAAGGTCTGTAGCTGTGCTGCTGCCTCTGCTAGAGCTGTTTGAGCTTTTGCATAATCAATTTTAGAGTCTTTTTCATGCAAAGCTTTTTCGGCGTCCTCCTTGGCTTTTAGTATGGCAGCTTCATCTAAATCTTCAGCACGCTCAGCAGTATCGGATAGTACAGTTATTATTTTAGGCTGAACCTCTAAAAGTCCGCCAGATACATAAAAGGTAGATTCGTTACCATCCACGTCTTTAACTCTAACCTCACCCGGTGCCATCTTTGTAACTAGCGGAGCATGCCCGGGAGAGATTCCGACTTCGCCCATTAATGCTGGTGCAAATACCATTTGTGCTTCCCCAGAGAATATTTCTTTCTCAGCACTTACAATATCGACTTGTACTGTATTAGTCATTTTTGTGAATTAAAGATTCTTTGCTTTCTCTACTGCTTGATCAATTGTCCCAACATTATAGAACGCTTGCTCTGGTATATCATCATACTGACCTTCAATGATGCCCTTGAATCCCCGCAATGTTTCTTTTAAAGGTACGAATACTCCGTCCATGCCGGTAAAAACCTTAGCAACAAAATAAGGCTGGGTTAGAAAACGTTGTATCTTACGAGCACGCGCTACAACTAATTTATCTTCTTCTGATAATTCATCCATACCCAAGATTGCGATTATGTCTCTCAGTTCTTTATATCGTTGTAATGTATTTTGAACACCACGAGCAACATCATAATGCTCTTGACCAACAACCAATGGATCTAGTTGCCTGCTAGTTGAATCTAGAGGATCAATTGCTGGATATAAACCAAGTTCTGCGATTTGACGTGATAAAACAACTGTAGAATCTAAGTGAGAAAATGTTGTAGCTGGAGATGGGTCTGTCAAATCATCAGCGGGAACATATACAGCTTGAATCGAAGTAATTGATCCTGTCTTTGTTGATGTGATTCTCTCTTGAAGTCTCCCCATTTCTTCCGCAAGAGTTGGTTGGTAGCCAACAGCTGATGGCATACGACCTAAAAGAGCTGAACACTCAACACCTGCAAGTGTAAATCGATAAATATTGTCAATAAACAACAAAACATCTCGGCCTTCATCGCGAAACTTTTCTGCTAGAGTTAAGCCTGTCAACGCAACACGCAGCCTATTGCCTGGAGGTTCATTCATTTGTCCATAAACCATTGATACTTTGGATTGTTCAAAGTCATCAACATTAACAACTCCAGATTCTTGCATTTCATAATAGAAGTCATTGCCCTCTCGTGTTCTTTCACCTACGCCAGCAAAAACTGATAAACCAGAATGTTGTGTAGCAATATTATTAATTAACTCCATCATATTAACTGTCTTACCTACGCCAGCACCGCCAAAAAGACCAACCTTTCCTCCTTTTGCAAAAGGTATAATTAAATCGATTACTTTGACACCTGTCTCAAGCAATTCAGTTGAAGGACTAAGTTCTGTAAATTTTGGGGCTTCGCGATGAATAACCATACGTTCATCGGTATCAATTGGGCCAATTTCATCAATAGCTTCACCCAACACATTCATAATACGTCCTAGAGTTTTAGTTCCTACTGGAATTGAAATTGCTTCTCCTGTGTTTCTTACAGATAGTCCGCGTTGCAATCCATCAGTTGAACCCAATGCGATCGTTCTAACAACACCATCACCCAATTGTTGCTGTACTTCGAGAGTGGTGTTTATACCTTCACCCTCAACAATCAATGCGTCGTAAACATTTGGTATTGATTCGCTTGGAAATTCAACATCCAATACAGCACCAATAATTTGAACTATCTTTCCAGAACTCATTTTTACGTTCCCCGTATTTTATTATCTAGTTAAAAATATATTCGCTAATTATACAGCGGCAGCACCTGCAACAATCTCTGATAACTCTTGAGTAATTGCTGCTTGCCTCGCCTTGTTATAGATAAGTTGCAACTCATCTATAAGCGCGCCCGCGTTTTCAGTAGCGCTTTTCATGGCGACCATTCTAGCTGCCATTTCACATGAAATATTTTCTATCACACCAGCGTAGACTTGTGACTCGATATAACGTGATAAAAATCCATCTAGAACTTCCTCAGCATCCGGCTCATAAATATAGTCCCAATGACTTGCATACTTTTCTTTCTCGTCGGGTTTACCAGGAATAAGTTGTTCCATGGTAGGTGTCTGCACCATTGAATTTACGAATTGATTTGATACCAAATACAATTCGTCTATTTTTTCTTCCTTATAAGCATTTAACATTATCATTATAGTGCCAAGTAATTCTTCTAAGCTTGGTTCATCGCCTATGTGAGTTACTTGACCTACAATATTTGCACCAATTGACCCAAAAAAACCAGCTGCCTTAGTTCCAATAACACAAAGATCAACCTCTTTACCTTCTTGCTCCCATGATTGTATGTTTTTTAATAACATACGAAACATATTCGCATTCAACCCTCCACATAGTCCCCGATCAGTTGAAACTATTATTAATCCTATACGTTTAATCTCATCTCGCTTATTAAGATAAGGATGTTTGTATTCGGAATTTGCGTGTGCAAGATGTGATATAACATTTCGAATCTTTTCAGCATAAGGACGCGCGGCTAACATACGATCCTGAGCTTTTCGCATTTTGCTTGCAGCCACCATCTCCATCGCCTTCGTGATCTTCTGCGTGTTCTTAACACTCGCAATTTTTGTTCTTATTTCCTTTCCACCGGCCATATATTTACCAATCTATTTTTTATTACCAAGTATTATTTTTTTTGAAATTATCAATTGCACTTTTTAATTCTGTTTCAATCCCATCATCATAATTACCCTCTGGACCAATCTTATCTAAGAGAGTCGACTGCTCGCTTTTCATATAATCATGAAGAGCTGCCTCAAAAGCACCTATTTTTTCTAGCTCAATATCGTCAATGTAACCATTTTCAACAGCAAATAAACTAACACCCATCTCAGCAACATTAAGCGGAGAATATTGTTTCTGTTTCATTAATTCCATAACACGCTGACCGCGCTCTAACTGTTTTCTAGTTGCTTCATCAAGATCCGATGCAAATTGAGCAAAAGCTGCTAATTCACGATATTGCGCCATAGCTAAACGCACACCACCACCCAATTTTTTAATAATCTTTGTTTGTGCTGCTCCACCAACTCGCGATACTGATAAACCAGCATTGATAGCTGGTCGAAAACCAGAATTAAAAAGATCAGACTCTAAAAATATCTGTCCATCAGTTATTGAAATAACATTTGTTGGAACAAAAGCAGATACGTCTCCTGCTTGTGTTTCAATAATTGGTAGTGCTGTTAATGAACCTGTCTTCCCTTTTACTTTTCCATTTGTAATTTTTTCTACATAATCTTCATTAATTCGGGAAGCGCGTTCCAATAAACGTGAATGCAAATAAAAAACATCTCCAGGGTATGCTTCGCGACCAGGTGGTCGTTTTAATAGCAATGAAACCTGTCGATATGCCCATGCTTGTTTTGTTAAATCATCATAAATAATTAATGCATCTTCTCCAAGATCACGAAAATATTCTCCCATTGCGCAGCCGCCATAAGGAGCAATATATTGCATTGCGGCTGACTCTGATGCTGTAGCAGCAACAACAATTGTGTGTTCCATGGCTCCATGTTCTTCGAGTTTTCTAATTACAACATTTATTGAAGAAGCTTTTTGACCAATCGCGACATATATACATTTAACACCAGTACCTTTTTGATTAATTATTGCATCAATTGCAACTGCTGTTTTACCTGTCTGTCGATCTCCTATTATTAATTCTCGTTGTCCACGCCCAATTGGTACCATGGAGTCAATAGATTTTAAACCTGTCTGCACAGGCTGGCTGACTGATTTTCTCGCAATAACTCCTGGTGCAATTTTTTCAATTGGCGATGATTCTTTTATATCAATTTCTCCTTTTCCATCAATTGGATTACCTAACGCATCAACTACACGCCCCAACAATGCCTCTCCCACTGGCACTTCAAGAATACGTTTGGTGCATTTAACAACATCTCCCTCTGATATATGTTCATAACTACCCATGATGACTGCACCAACAGAATCTCTTTCTAAGTTAAGTGCCAAACCATAAGTATTGCCAGGGAACTCGATCATTTCTCCCTGCATTACATCACCCAAACCGTGTATTCTAGCAACACCATCAGCTAGACCAACGACGGTTCCTTCGGTTCGTTCTTCGGTATCTAAATCCAGTTCTTTGATCTTCTTTTTGATCAGATCACTAATTTCGGTTGCACTGATAGACATGCTTATTTCCTCACTTAATAACTATTGGGCAATTACATTATTCAATTCTTTTAAACGACCTCTTAGAGATGCATCAATTACTGAATCTCCAGCTCGTATTATGACACCACCTATTAAATCTTTATCCTCATCAACATTAATATCAATTTTGTTACCAGTACGTTTACTAAATAAATCATTGATAACTTTTATTTGATTTTCATTTAGTGGATATGCTGTCGTAACATTAATTTTAGTGACGCTTTCCTCTGCTAACCGCTTTTCTTCGAAAATAGCCGAAATTTCAGAAGCTAGCTCAATACGCTTTGCGTCAATCAAGATCTTTATAAAATTTTTACTAGTTTTGCTGAGATTTTCTTCATATATATCTAGAATTAAATCATATAGCTTGTTGGCACTTAATTTTGGGTTATTAATTAACTTACGCATATCCTGATTAGAAATAATAACTGCCAACAAACTTAGCATTTCAGACCACTCAGCAAGTTTGTTTTCCTCTAATGCTTGTGCAAATGCTGCTTCAGCATATGGTCTTGTGATTGTCGCTTTTTCTAACATCTAATTGCTTCCTCTCTTAATATACACGACTACAGTTCTTTAGAAATTTTAGTCAAAACTTCATTGTGAGCATTTTGATCTACTTCACGCATTAAAATTTGTTCAGCTCCAGTAATAGCTAAAGTTGCAACTTGATTTCTCAAATCTTGTCTAGCTTTTTCCTTTTCTTGCTCAATTTCACTTACTGCACTCTCTTTTATTCTCTCACTTTCTTTTTTTGCGAGATCTCTTGCCTCTTCAACTATTTCATCTCCACGTTTTTGTGCTTGGGAAATAATTGTGGCAGCTTGTTCCTTGCCTTTATTTATCTCAATAGTCGATTTTTCCTGTGCATCAGCAAAATCTTTTTGACCTTGTTCTGCAGCTGCTAAACCATCGGCGATACGAGCTTGGCGTTCTTCCATGCCTTTTAACAAAAGAGGCCATACAAATTTCATTGTGAACCAAATAAACATAATGAAAGCAATGCTCTGACCAATCAGGGTTGCATTAATATTCATAATTTAAATACCTTTTGTTAATCCTAATCTACAAAAATTACGCTACGGCAAATAAAATATACATTGAGATACCAACCGCAATCATTGGCACAGCGTCTACAAGACCCATGACAATGAACATTTGCGTTCTTAACATTGGGATAAGTTCGGGTTGTCTTGCAGCACCTTCTAAAAAACGTCCTCCAAGAATTCCAATACCAACAGCTGCACCAAGCGCGCCTAATCCCATTAAAACAGATCCTGCCAAATATAACATTGATGTTGCTTCATTCATTTCTACCACTCCTAAGTTTTATTAATGGTCCTTTTGATGGGCCATATCCATATAAACAATTACCAAAATCATAAAAATAAAAGCCTGTAATAAAACAATTAAAATATGAAATATTGCCCATGGGAGATGTAATGTCCATTGAATCCAAAAAGGCAATAATGCAATTAAAATAAATATCATCTCACCAGCATACAGGTTTCCGAACAAACGTAATGCTAAAGAAACAGGCTTTGCAATTAAACCAACAAATTCTAATAAGAAATTTGCTGGAATGAATAATATTTGTACTACTGTATTTTTTGAGGAAAACGGATGCAATGTTAACTCAGACAAAAACCCACCAACACCTTTCATTTTAATACTGTAGTAGAGTATCATCGCAAAAACTGTTAGCGATAACCCAAAAGTAATATTTGGATCAGTTGTCGGAACAACCTTAAAATAAAAATGTGGATCGCCAGCCAACTTCTGTGCTAACACAGGTAACCAGTCGACTGGTACCAAATCCATCGTATTCATCAAAAAAACCCAAACAAAAACAGTAAGCGCCATCGGAGCGATAAGTTTATTTTCACTATGAAAAATATCTTTAACGCTGTTATCAACAAATTCGACTATCATTTCAACTAAATTTGAAAAACCAGAAGGCGCTCCTTTGCTAACATTTCTTGCAACACGATAAAAGAAATAACTAAAAATAGCGCCAAGAAAAAAAGACCAGCCTAATGAATCAACATTAAAAGACCAGAACCCCATTTCAAGAACTTCTTCAGGACTATGGGCAAAAGTCCATGTGGCTTCCTCTAGTATTTGTCCATCTCTATCAAAACCCGCAGGCAATTTCCCATAAACTAAATTTTGCAAATGGTGCGTGATATAAGATTTCGAAGTAATTGTGTCTACTGCCATTAACTTTCTACTCTATAATTTCTTTATTTATTATTAATAAAAATTGATAACCCAACCAAATTAGCAAATAAAACCAATCCGTATACAATAATCATTATTACTATGTTTAATTTCTCAACTAATAAAAAAGATAGAGCAAAAAAAACAATTGTAAAAATAATTTTAACTGCCTCACCGATATAGAACCAAATTAAGACATTGTCTGAACTTGCTTCTAAATCCCTAAATGAGAGCATCATAAAAATTGTATTTGGCAAAATATATGCAAAGCCACCTAAAACTAGCGAGTATGCATATTGAAAACTGTTAAATAAAAATAATATAAAACCAACTAACGCTACAACGAAGGTTTCAAATAACAACAGCTTGCTTGCAATAGCGCGATTTCTTATTATTTCATCCGTCCTCATATTGCGCGCTGCCTCAAAAGCATTATCTTCTGGTATAGGCGTACCAGTCAAATACAAGCTACCTTTCAACACTCTTTATAGGGGGAGAAAGTATAAATATCTAACATACAATGATCAATGATCCTTGAGAAAATTATCTACTCTATTCGTTTTAAGATCCCTTCAAGTTCATCCAGAGAATTGTAATTAATCTGTAATTTACCTCGACCCGATGATTGATGTGTTATTAAAACTTTTGCTGCTAGTCGTTGGGACAGGTCATTTTCTAGAGTAGTGATATTTGGATCCTTGAGAGCATTCTTGCCATTTTTGCTATTTTTACCAGCCAAATTTTGTTTAACTAAATTCTCGGTTTCTCTTACTGATAACCGCTGCTTGACTACTTTTCCGGCAATTTCCACCTGCTGAGTTGAGGTAAGGGAAAGTAATGCTCTTGCATGACCCATATCAAGCTCTTGACTCTCAATCATTTTTTTCACGCTCGGGTCTAGCTCTAATAATCTTAATAAGTTGCTAATCGTAGATCTTGAACGCCCAATGGACTCTGCTACCATTTCATGTGTCATTTCAAATTCTTTTATCAATCGCTCAAGGGCGGCGGCCTCTTCCAAAGGATTTAAATCCTGACGCTGAATATTCTCGATTAGAGCTAAGCACATTGCCTCATCATCGGAGACATCCTTAATAATCACTGGAATTTCCTGCATACCAGCTAGCTGAGCAGCACGCCAACGACGTTCGCCTGCAACAATCTCATACGAGTTTTCACTACCCGATGGACGAACTAAAATGGGCTGGACAAGGCCTTGAGTTTTTATTGACTCAGCAAGGCTATTTAAAGCATCTTTGTTAAAATTCTGTCTTGGCTGGAACTTGCTTCTTTCTATTAGATCTATTGCTAAAATTCTCAGCATATTACTTTGATTTGAGGATATAGAACTAGTATCGCTACCAGCCCCCAATAAGGCATCGAGTCCTTTACCTAATCCACGTTTCTTTGCAGTCATATTATTTATGTTAACTTCAAAATTACGATAATTCTATGCAGCTAAGCCTTCTCTTCTCAGAATCTCTCCAGCCAGAGCTAAATACGCAACGGCACCACTAGAAGTCTTGTCATACTTTAAAGCATTTAATCCATGACTTGGCGCCTCTGCCAACCTAACGTTACGTGGTATTATAGTTCGATAAACTTTTTCCCCAAAATGATCGATTAATTGGGCTGACACTTGAGTTGCAAGATTATTCCTTGGGTCATACATGGTTCTTAACAAGCCCTCGATTTTTAAATTCGAGTTCAGATGCTTACGTATTTTTTCAATCGTTTCTAATAAGCCTGTCAAACCCTCTAAAGCATAATACTCACACTGCATAGGAATCATCACAGAATTCGCGGCGACTAACGCATTCACGGTCAACATATTTAGGGATGGTGGACAGTCAATAAGGATAAAATCATAAACATCTCTTACTGTATCTAGGGTATTTCTCAATCTTATTTCTCTTGCTATTTCATCTAAAAGTCCAACTTCGGCGCCAGTTAGATCGGAATTACTTGGAACTAAATCATACTTACCATCCGTTGAGTCAATAATAACCTCATCAATAGAACTATCATTCATCAATAAATCATAACTTGAGACTTCGAGTTGCTGTTTTTCAACACCACTACCCATTGTTGCATTGCCTTGTGGATCAAGGTCTACAAGGAGGACTTTTCGCCCAGTTGCAGCTAGTGATGCAGCTAAATTAACACTGGTTGTTGTTTTTCCAACACCGCCCTTTTGATTGGCAACTGCAATAATCTTACCCATTTAACCACCATAAAAATGTGTTTTTGAATTATATGCACTCTAACATATTGAACCTAATCTAACATATTATGATGCATTTCAATTCAAGCTTTTAATTCTTACAAGTTTTGGCTGTGACGCTAAGTCAGGATGCGATAAGTCAATAATCTGAGTTTGGAAATTATGTGATTGTAATAGTTTAATTTCGCGATCGATTGACTCGCCTTTCATAGCTAACAATTGATTTGAATTATTAATTAAATGCTCTGTTTCAATAATCATTCTATCTAATGGCGCAAATGCGCGACAAATTAGAGTATCAAAAGGCAACGTGGGCTTATATTCAATAACTTGAGATCTAACTATCTCAATATTCTCTATATGAAGTTTATATTTTAAGTGTTTTAAAAATCTTACCTTTTTTTGAGAACTATCCAATAATACCCATTTTTTCTCTGGTTGTGCTAATGCTAGAATTAGCCCCGGAATGCCGGCACCCGTTCCAATATCGAGACAATTTTTTCCTTCGATGTATGGCAAGACTAAAAGTGAATCAATAATGTGTCTGGAGAGTATTTCGTTTGGCTCTTTTACTGCTGTCAGATTGTATGCCTGATTCCATTCATGCAATATTTCAATATAGGTAAAATATTTGTCGCACGGGTATTGTTGTGAACTTAAACCTAATTTATCAAATTCATCTTCTATAAAATTCGACATCAATACTTAAATAATTGATCAGGCACTTCTTTTAAGTGAAAGCGACTGTCTCTTCAAATAAATACGCAAGAGTGATATTGCTGCTGGTGTTATTCCTTGAATTCGAGATGCTTGACCCAGACTCACTGGGTGAAATTCGGATAGCTTCTCTACTACTTCTTTTGATAAACCTCTAACCTTATCGTAATCCATATCTTTTGGTATGACAGTTTCCTCATGTTGACGATTGCGTTCGACTTCCTCTTTCTGTCTTTTTATATACCCAGAATATTTTGCTTGAACCTCAACTTGTTCTGCTACTTTTGGCTCAATCTTTTCAAAATCAAAATTTGGTAATTTTTGAATATCCTTATAATTAAAATCTGGTCGTTTTAACAACTCAAAAAGACTGATATCTTTTTTTAATGCTTTTCCAAAAAAATTCTCCGCTTCGTCTAATGGAAGTAGATTGGAGCCGATTTTTATTTCTTTTAATTGTTCAGATTCTTTTTCAATAGCGTCACGTTTTTGATTGAATAAGCTCCATCTTTCTTCGCTAATTAAACCGAACTTATAAGCAATCTCCGTCAAACGAAGATCTGCATTATCCTCGCGCAGCATCAAACGATACTCTGCGCGACTTGTAAACATCCTGTATGGTTCATTTGCCCCCATAGTAATCAAATCATCTACCAATACACCGAGATAAGCCTCTTCACGTCTGGGATACCAAGGGTCTCTACACTGAAAACGAAGGCCCGCATTTAAGCCAGCAAGTAAACCTTGCGAAGCTGCTTCTTCATAACCAGTTGTTCCGTTTATTTGCCCGGCAAAGAATAACCCTTCAATAAATTTTGTTTCAAGCCATGGATACAAATCACGGGGGTCAAAAAAATCATACTCAATTGCATAACCAGGGCGTGTTACATGAGAATTTTCGAAACCTTTAATTGAATGTATCATCTCAAGTTGAACTTCATAGGGTAATGATGTTGAGATGCCATTTGGATACACCTCTTTTGTATTTAAGCCCTCAGGCTCTACAAAAATTTGATGTGACTCCTTGTCTGCAAAGCGTAATACTTTATCTTCTATTGAAGGACAATAGCGCGGACCTTTACTTTCAATGGACCCATTGTAAACAGGAGATTTCTCTATGGAATCACGAATGATCTGATGAGTTAAAGTATTTGTGTATGTTATATGGCAAGGTATCTGCTCGGGATGGTCACTAATATTTCCATTAAAAGAAAATACAGGTGTTGGATCGTCACCGTATTGAATACCACATTTTTTATAATCTATTGAGTTGCCATCAATACGTGGAGGAGTGCCGGTTTTTAATCTATCTACTTTAAATGGTAATTCTCTCAAACGTTTTGCTAATGTTGTTGAGGGTTTTTCTCCTGCTCTTCCACCTTGCTGCTGATCATTTCCAATAAAAATCTTACCGCCTAAAAATGTACCAACAGTCAAAATTATAGATGGAGCAAAGAACTTTAACCCAATCTTTGTAACAACTCCTCTAACTTTTTCTCCCTCAATCAATAAATCGTCAACAGATTGCTGAAAAATAAATAAGTTTTCTTGTTGTTCCAGAAAAGGTCGAATGACTCCCTTATATAGTGAGCGATCAATTTGTGCTCTGGTAGCTCGAACAGCGGGCCCCTTACTGGAATTTAGAATCCGAAAGTGTATGCCGCTCAAATCTGCTGCGTGAGCCATTAAACCACCCATTGCATCTATTTCTTTGACTAAGTGCCCTTTCCCAATCCCGCCAATAGCTGGGTTACATGACATTTGGCCTAAGGTATCAATACTATGAGTCAAAAGGAGTGTTCTAGCGCCCATTCTCGAGGATGCGAGCGCAGCTTCCGTGCCTGCATGACCGCCGCCTACAACAATTACATCAAATGTTTTTGTTTGTTCTTTCATAACGCGGCATATTCTAGCTATTAAGTACTAAAATGTAAGTTAAAATAATAAAAAAATTGATATTACTCACTAATTAGACTAAGTAACTTACAAATAGTATGGTTAATCAATAAAATTTACCTATGGACAAAGATTCAGCAATAAAGTTAACCAATGAAGAATGGGAAAGCTCCATTGTCCCAGAACTGATTGAATACATAAAAATACCAAATAAATCTCCTGCATTCGATCCCAACTGGAATAAGAATGGGTATATGGAAAAAGTTGTTGAGCAATTTGCTGCTTGGTGTCGAAATCAAGATATAAAAGGAATGAGGCTAGATGTAATTCGACTACCAGAACGTACGCCTCTTATCTACATAGACATTCCAGGTGATATTGAAAATACAGTTTTATTGTACGGTCATTTAGATAAACAACCAGAAATGAGTGGATGGGCAAAAGGTTTCGGTCCGTGGAAGCCTGTTTTAAAAAACAATAAACTCTATGGTCGTGGTGGCGCAGATGATGGATATGCAATATTTACTTCTCTCTTAGCTATTAAAATTCTAGAAGCGCAAAATATACCAAGAGCACGCTGTGTAGTAATCATAGAAGCATGTGAAGAAAGCGGTAGTTACGATCTACCTTTTTATATTGATCATCTAAAAGATAAACTTGGAAAACCTGAATTAGTTATTTGTTTGGACTCAGGTTGTGGTAATTACGACCAATTGTGGTCAACTACATCGCTTAGAGGATTAGTTGGTGGAGAATTAAAAATCGAGGTGCTAGATGAGGGTATCCACTCGGGTGATGCTAGCGGAATTGTCCCTTCCAGCTTTCGTTTACTAAGACAAATACTAGACCGAATAGAAGATCCAGTTTCAGGACAAATTCTTGTAAAGGATTGTTACGTAGAAATTCCAAAAAAACGTATCGAACAGGCGAAATTCGCTGCTGGTGTCTTAGGGAATGATATTTTTAATCGCTTTCCTTTGAAAGAAAACTCAAAACCAGTTAGTGAAGACCCTGTTGAATTAATATTGAATCGAAGTTGGAGGCCTGCTCTATCTTATTTAGGGGTCGGTGGCCTACCAGAAATTAGCGATGCTGGTAATGTGCTTAGGCCATTCACTTCCATTAAATTATCTATGCGATTACCGCCAACATCTAGTGCAAAAAAAGTAAGTAAAAAAATTAATGAAATATTAACCAAAAATCCACCTAATGGAGCAAAAGTTTCTTTTAAAACTGATTGGTCTGTTGACGGTTGGATGGCACCGGAAATTTCACCTTGGCTAGAAAAAGCACTAAATAACGCATCTGAAAATTATTTTAAAAAACCAGCGGTATTAATGGGTGAAGGTTGGTCGATTCCGTTTATGGGAATGTTAGGTGAGAAATTTCCAGATGCGCAATTTTTAATCACTGGTGTATTGGGGCCAGGTTCTAATGCGCATGGTCCCAACGAATTTCTTCACATCCCTGCTGCAAAAAAAATAACATGTTGTGTTGCTGAAATTATCTCTGAACATTATAAAATAAACAAAAAAATATCATGAATATAATAGAAAATATTTGAGGTAAAAAATGGAAACTGGTTTTATAGGATTGGGAGCAATGGGTAAATATATGGCTATAAATCTATCGAAAGCCGGATACCTAAAAACTGTTTTTAATAGAACTACAAAGAAAACAGAAATATTTAAAAAAGAATATAAATGCTTGGTGTCTAACTCGCCATCTGAATTAGCTACAAGATGTCGACTTATCATTATTAGTGTATCACGCGATCAAGATGTCCTTGATATAGTGAAACAGCTAATAACTAAAATAAGCTCAAATAGTATTATCGTAGATACATCAACAACAAGTTCTAAAACAGCAAAGAAAGCAACAGACCTATTAAAAAAAGTAAACTCATATTTTCTTGATGCCCCAGTCTCAGGAGGTGTAGAGGGCGCTAAAAATGGGACGCTGGCGATGATGGTTGGTGGAGAAAAACAAGTTTTAAAAGAAGCTCGGCCTGTGTTGAATGTCATCGCTAAAAACATAGTGCATATTGGTCCAACCGGGTCAGGACAAGCAACAAAAGCAGTCAATCAAATCATGGCTGCGGGCATGAACCAAGCAGTAACTGAGGCTTTAGCATTTGGAGAGGCTATGAATCTACCAATGGAAAAAGTTATAAAAATTGTTTCGACCGGTGCTGCTGGTAATTGGTTTCTTGATCATCGTGGAGAAACAATGCTATCGGGCAAATTTGAGCCAGGTTTCAAACTTAGTTTACACCAAAAAGACCTATCAATTTGCCAATCGATGGTGGGCTCCATTAGTGAAAATGCATTACCAATTATAGAAATGACCCTGATTCACTACAAAAAACTAATAGACGATGGTTATGGCGACGAGGATATATCTGCATTATTCCGTCTCAAACAAGCAAACTTAAAAAATTAAATTATTATTGATATTGTGGAACTCGGAAAAAAAAATAACGTCTATTTATAGGATTGACGATGCCGTTATTTTGTGCAAAATAGTGCGGTCGTAATTCGATGAGAATTTAGTGATTTAGAGCTAAATAATGATGAAAAATAATAATATAAAATTATGTACATATAATGGATATCATGAACTTATAATAGAAAAATGTCGCAAGCAATCAAAATAAAATCCCTATCAAAATCTTTTGGTCCAATTCACGCTGTACGTGATGTGTCATTCGACGTTGGCCATGGTGAAGTTTTAGGTTTCCTTGGACCAAATGGTGCAGGAAAATCAACAACTATGAAAATGATCACTGGCTTTCTGGAGCCAACAAGTGGGACAGTTGAAGTAGACGGTCATGATGTTTTAGAAGATGCCTTATCAGTCAAACGTTCAATAGGTTACCTGCCAGAGGGAGCTCCGGCATATGGAGAGATGACCGTTAGAAATTTCTTAAATTTTATAGCTGATATTAGAGAATTAAGAGGCTCGACACGCAATCAACGACTAAATGAAGTTATAGAAACAATAAATATAGAAAATGTAATTGATCAAACAATAGAAACATTATCAAAGGGCTATAAACGCCGAGTAGGTTTAGCTCAAGCAATTTTACATGATCCAAATATTTTGGTGCTTGATGAACCAACTGATGGGCTTGATCCAAACCAAAAGCATGAAGTTAGGAATTTAATTAAGAAAATGGCAAAAGAGAAAGCAATAATCATTTCTACTCATATCCTAGAAGAAGTAGATGCTGTATGTACACGTGCAATTATTATTTCATCTGGCGAATTACTTTTTGACGGAACACCCGAGCAACTTATTGCAAAATCTGAACAAGGTGATATCGACCATGCTTTTCGCAACATAACCATGTCAAAAACTATAAAATCATGAACGGATTAATATCTATTTATAAACGTGAATTAACCAGTTATTTTGTAACTCCTGTTGCTTATGTTTTTATCGTAATTTTTTTATTTATGACAGGCGTATTCACTTTTTATCTTGGTGCCTTTTACGAGAGTAATCAGGCTGATCTAGAACCCTTCTTTCGTTTTCATCCATGGCTTTATTTATTTTTAATACCAGCAATATCAATGCGACTATGGTCTGATGAAAGAAAAAGCGGGAGTATTGAATTATTAATGACACTACCGGTATCAATTACCGATGCAGTTGTTGCTAAATATTTAGCTGCTTGGACTTTTACTGCAATTGCCTTAATCCTAACTTTTCCTATGTGGATTACGGTTAACTATTTAGGAGAACCGGACAATGCAGTCATCTTGGCGAGTTACATAGGAAGCCTAATCATGGCGGGCGGTTTTTTAGCAATTGGCTCTTGTATATCAGCCTTAACCAAAAGTCAGGTTATCTCTTTTGTTATAAGTGTAGTTATTTGCTTTATGTTTATACTGAGTGGATTTCCTATGGTTTTAGATCTTTTTGAAAGTTGGGCGCCACAAGCAGTTATCGATGCGATAGCATCTTTCAGTTTTCTCACGCATTTTACATCCATAAAAAAAGGAGTAATAGATATGCGTGATGTTATCTATTTTAGTGCGCTTATAACCTTCTGGTTATATGTCAATGTAGTGATAGTTGAAAATAAGAAGGCAGATTAAATAATGAAACACTCAATAAAGAATAGTGTAATTTCGGGAACAGGTCTACTGCTTGCTATCTCCTTATTCATTGCCACAATCATTCTTGCGAATACTGCCTTCACTACGTGGAGAATTGACTTAACTGAAAATAAATTATTCACATTATCAAAAGGAACAAAAAATATTCTGAATAATCTTGATGAGCCTGTGCAATTGGATTTTTATTTCTCGCAAAAGGCAATGAATGATTTTCCATTACTTGCAAATTATGGAGTTCGGGTCAGAGATATGTTGGAAGAATTCACCGCACATGCAAATGGTAAATTGATATTAAATATTATCGAACCAGAAACTTTTTCTGAAGCTGAAGATCAAGCTGTTGCCAGTGGACTGAGAACTGTATCCGTAAATGCAACAAGTGATAGAGTTTACTTCGGATTAGTAGGTGCAAATTCAACTGATGATGAAAAAGTCATTCCCTTCTTTCAATCGAATCGTGAATCTGCACTTGAGTATGACCTGACTAAACTAGTCTATAATCTTGCATACCCTGATAAACGTGTTGTTGGTATTTATTCGCAACTTCCTATGATTAGTTCAAGAGGTGATAAAACGACTGAAACCTGGACAATAATAAATGCGCTTAAAGAATTTTTTGAAGTAGTTAATCTCAATGAAAATATAGAAGCGCTAAATGAAAAAATCGATGTTTTGATGTTGGTTCACCCAAAAAAAATAAAAAGAGAAAATCTATACATAATTGATCAATACCTTCTAAAAGGTGGTAAGGCTATTATTTTCCTCGACCCTCTTGCTGAACAAGATAGAACGCAGCCAGATGCTACTACTCCAGATGTCATGCCCATCCTTTATTCATACTTAGATGAATTGTTAGAGAAATGGGGAATTGAGATTGCAAAGGAAAAAATTGTCGCAGATATAAATGCTGCGATGCGTGTTCAAGCTAGTAGCCCTAGAGGGCCACAGGAAATTGACTATCTACCGTGGTTGAGGCTCACAGAAAAAAATTTCAATGTTGATGACTTTTCTACCAGCGAATTAAATCTAATACACATGGGAACAGTTGGGTCAATTGAAATTATCGAAGAAGAGAAACTGGAAATAACACCATTAATTGAAAGTTCAAAACAATCAACAAAATTAGAACGGGATCTAATTTTATTTCAACGCGATCCAACTGTAATTTTAAGTAACTTTAAATCAGATGATAAAAAACTACTTATAGCAGCACGTTTAAAAGGTCGTGCAGAAAGTGTTTTTTTAGAAGATCAGAAAAATAACGATGAGATAATTAAAGATGATAGTTTTGTTGATGAAGGTGATCTTAATGTTATCTTGGTCTCAGATACAGATATTCTTGCAGACCACTTTTGGATTCGTAAACAAGATATGCTTGGAGTGTCTGTACCACAACCGGTATCTAATAATGGAGATTTTGTAATAAATAGTATCGAAAATCTCTCGGGTAATACTGATTTAATTAGTCTTCGAGGTCGTGGAAAATATTCCCGTCCGTTCCTGAAAGTTGAAACTATTCGAAAGCAGGCTGAATCAAAATTTCGGGAAAGAGAAAAAGAATTACAAGTAGCTCTACAAGAAACTGAAAAAAAGATACAACAACTACAACAAGAGCAAGGTAACGAAAAATCTTATTTATTAAATAATAAACTAACTGCTGAAATTGATAAATTTAGAAATGAGCGTCTAGCAACCAGAAAAGAATTACGAAGCGTTCAGCATGACCTAAGAAAGAATATAGAAAAACTGGGGTCACAACTTCGATTCATTAACATAGGATTAATTCCTTTATTAATAACCGTACTTGCCCTTCTGATTGGAATTTACAGAGCTAACAGAAGAATATAAAACTACTCATGATTAAAAATAAATTAATAGTGCTGTCTTTTATAACAATTATAGTAATTGTTACCGCGTCAATTTTTGCAAATCTACGTGCTCCTCAATCTGAAAAAGAAAAATTGCCCTTTTTTCCTGATTTAGCAGAAAAAATTGAATCTGTTAATTATATTTCTATTAAAGGAAATACCGACTCAATAAACTTGAGTCGCAAAAATGATATTTGGGGAATTGATGAATTTGATTCTTACCCTGCTCTACCAGATAAAGTAAAAAGTTCCGTACTTGGTGCTGCTGATCTTAAAATTAATGCTCCAAAAACAGCGTTACCTAGACTTTATCATCGTCTTGGTGTTGAAGGTCCAGAAGTAATTGACACAAGCTCACTACTGCTTACTTTAAGTGACTCTAATAAAAATAAAATAATTGAAGTCATTGTCGGAAAGCCAAGACTTAGCAGCTCCGCAAAAAATGCATCTGGCCTTTATGTGCGTAGACCAAGCGAAGAAACTTCATATTTAGTAGATGGCACACTAAATATATCCGCAATAAAAACCGATTGGATAAATCGTAATCTTTTTGACATACCTGCTGAAGCAGTTAAATCAGTAAGTGTCGTTCATGCCGATGGAGATTCTTTTGAATTATTTAAGAATGAAATTGGACAAGAAAAATTTGATATGAAAAATATACCAATAGATAAAGAGCTTACGTCGGAATTAATTATTAATAGATTTGGCACTATTCTTCAGGACCTGCAAATTAATGGCGCAAAATCACAGGCGATGTTTCTTGCACCAAATTCGGAGATCCCTGTAAGCGAAATAAATGGTAACACCAAAATTCAAATGAATACATTTCAAGGTATTATTGCAAACATTACTTCATTTGAATACGACGATCGATATTATGCATCTTTTAAATTTTCCTATAATGAAGAAATTACAAAAAATTATAATCAACAAAATGATGAGGATATTCAGGTTAGTGATATTGAAATATATACCAATAAATTAAATTCAGATACTACTGGCTGGTGGTTTGAAATTCCTGAATTCAAATATGACATCATAAAGAGACGTTCAAATACAATTACCCGAGATATTCAAAACAGTTTGTTGCCCAAAGAAAAAACGGAATAATTTAATAATACTAAGCTTATCTAATAACTTTGTTAAATTTTATTAGATTCAGATATTTTTTCTATTTTAACCCCTTCAAGTTCGATATTATTTGCTCGCAATACGGTATAATTTTGATAATAAGAAGCGGCTACAACAATGGCAAAGAGTAAAAAACAAAATTCGACATCTAGCTCTGGACTAAGCTTTCAGGAACTAATTTTCGAATTACAAAAATATTGGGCAAATCAAGAATGTGTGGTAGTTCAGCCTTATGACATTGAAATGGGTGCCGGTACTTTTCATCCTGCTACCTTTCTCCGTGCAATCGGTCCAGAGCCATGGCGTACGGCTTACGTGCAAGCATCTCGAAGACCAACAGATGGACGATTTGGAGATAACCCAAATAGATTACAGCATTATTATCAATTTCAAGTTATTCTGAAACCGTCACCTGATAATATTCAAGATCTTTATCTAACCTCGCTCGAAAGTATAGGAATCGATACTAAAACCCATGATATTCGTTTTGTTGAAGACAACTGGGAGTCGCCCACACTTGGTGCGTGGGGTCTTGGCTGGGAAGTTTGGCTGGACGGAATGGAAATTAGTCAATTTACATATTTTCAACAAATTGGAGGGCTTGACTGCAAACCTATCACAGGTGAATTAACATATGGTCTAGAACGAATTGCTATGTGTTTGCAAAACTGTAGTAATTTATTTGATCTAACATGGGCAATAACAAAGGATAATAAAGTAAGTTATGGCGATATCTATCATCAAAATGAGGTAGAAATGTCCAGATATAATTTTGATTTAGCTGATACTGATTCATTATTTAGTTGGTTTGATATTTGTGAAAAAGAATCAGTCAAACTAATCCAAGAAAATTTACCAATACCAGCCTACGAAATGACAATGAAAGCATCTCATACATTCAATTTACTTGATGCACGCGGTGCTATCTCAGTAACAGAACGTCAAAATTATATACTAAGAATAAGGACTCTAGCTCGCTCAGTTGCAAAATGTTATTTCGAGAGTCGTAAAGAGCTTGGTTTTCCGCTAGTAAAAAATTGAATTGTTTAAAGTATGGGCCAAAAAAAAGATTTATTAATTGAGATTGGAACCGAGGAACTACCTCCAAAATCTCTAAAAAATCTTGCAGTTTCATTCTGTCAGGAAATGTCAAAAGCTCTGAAAAAAAATGAGCTTAATTTCAAAAATATAAATTGGTACGCGACACCACGGAGACTGTCGCTATTAATATCAGATCTTGATACAGCTCAAAAGGATAAAGAAAACCAACGTCGCGGTCCTTCAATATCTTCAGCATACGATAATAATAAAAACCCAACACAAGCAACAATAGGTTTTGCAAAATCTTGTGGAACAGAAATAAGTAAACTGGAAGTGCTTGAAACCGAAAATGGTTCTTGGTTAATTTTTGACACAATATTGAAGGGTAAAAAAACAGATGCAATCATCCCTATTTTAATTGAAGAATGCTTAATACGCTTACCAATATCAAAACGTATGCGTTGGGGTAATAACGATATTGAATTCGTAAGACCAATAAAATGGATATTTATTCTTTTTGACAAAAAAATAATAGAGTGCAAAATTTTAGGAATTAAATCATGTTCAAGTAGTTTTGGACATCGCTTTCATCATCCAGAGTCAATTAAAATAAATTCACCCAAAGATTATTCAAGGATTCTGAAAGAAAAAGGAAAAGTTGTTGTTAGCTATGATGAGCGTCTTTCAATAATATCATCTCAAGTCTCCTCTATAGCAAAAGAGAATAATGGAGAGGCTATAATTGACTCAGAGCTACTTAATGAAGTTACATCATTGGTCGAGTGGCCAGTTAGTTTTATTGGTAATTTTGATTCAGAATTTCTTAAATTACCAAAAGAAGTCCTAATCGCTGTTATGCAAGATAATCAAAAATATTTTCCAGTAATTGATCATAAAAAAAACTTAATGCCTTTATTTGTATGTGTCGCAAATATTGAGAGCAATAGTCCTGAATTAATAAAAAAAGGAAATGAGAGAGTTATAATGCCGAGATTAAGTGATGCATTTTTTTTCTTTGAGTGGGACTCAAAATATGAATTAAAAAAATTTCGTAATTCTTTAAAAAAAGTAATCTACCAGAAAGAATTGGGAACTTTATATGATAAATCTCAACGATTAGTGAAAACTATTTCATATATGACAAAAAAATTACATATAGAGCCCAAGCTAGCAAAATCTGCGGCTGAACTCTGTCTTTGTGACTTACTTACAAAAATGGTTTTCGAATTTCCGAAATTACAAGGAATAATGGGTCGTTACTATGCAGAATTATGTGGTGAAAAAAATGATGTAGCTGTTGCTATTGGAGAATTTTATCAACCTCGATATGCGGGAGATGAATTACCTAAAACTGACCTTGGAAAGTCTCTAGCTATTAGTGAAAAAATTGATAACTTAGTCTGTATATTTTCCATCGGGAAGATACCTACTGGTGATAAAGACCCATTCGGATTGAGGCGTTCTGCAATCGGTGTGCTAAGAATTCTTATCGAATGCAATATTGATATTGATTTAAAAGATTTATTAGCTGTCGCTGCATCAAAACTTAGCGCAAATAAATCGCTAAATTACTTAGATGATGTATATTTTTTTCTAATGGAGCGATTACGTAATTACTACTATGACGAAGGTTTTAGTGCAGATGAATTTGAATCCGTACTTGCTATTAATACAACTGTACCGCTTGACTTCCATAAACGCTTAATTGCAGTTACAAAGTTCAAAAAATTTAATGAAGCAAAAAACTTGTCTGCTGCAAATAAACGCATAGTAAATATTTTGAAAAAATCAGATAAAATAGACACTATGAAAATAAATGATAAGTTACTTATTGAAGAATCAGAAATTAAATTAGCAAATACGATAGAAGATTATAAAAAAATAATAATGCCGATGATAGATAATCGCGATTACACTCTAGCACTGAAAGAACTAGCCGGTCTAAGTGAGACTGTTGATCATTTTTTTGATGAAGTCATGATAATGAGTGAAAAACCTGAAACACGTAAAAATAGACTAGTACTTCTAAATAATCTAAATGCATTATTCCTTACAATTGCTGATATATCTAAATTACAGGATTAGCTCATGAAGCTTGTTATTTTAGACAGAGACGGAGTTATTAATGAAGACTCTGAAAATTATATAAAGTCTCCAGAAGAATGGATACCAATTCATGGAAGCTTGGAATCAATTGGAAAGCTCTGTCAAAATGATTTCAGAGTGGTGATTATCACTAATCAGTCTGGTATAGGAAGAAAGCTTTTTTCTATAGAATCATTAAACTCGATACATAAAAAAATGAATCTTTATCTAGCACGTTATGGCGCTATTATTGATGCAATATTCTTTTGTCCCTGCAAGCCTGAAAAAAATTGTTCTCATAGAAAGCCGAAATCGGGATTATTTAATCAGGTTTCGGAAAGATTTGGAATATCATTAAATAATACTTTCTATGTTGGCGATAAAATTACTGATATCGAGGCAGCGATAGCTGCTGAAGCAATACCAGTTCTCGTTAAAACGGGGAGAGGAAAGGACGAAATCGATAGAGGTGTAATTCCAAAAAATATTGCTGTGTATGATGATCTCGCAGATTTTGTAAGTCACATAATAACTCAAAAATAATGATGCTATTTTTAAGATCAGTTAGTTTTTATATCGGTCAGATTGTTTGCACCATATTGATCGCTCCAATTGGTATCATAGCTTTTCCATTAGATTTCAAAAAACGTTACTACTTAATATCGCAGTGGGCAGTTTTTAATCTATGGTGGTTAAAGATTTGCTGTAATATACGCTATAAAGTTGAAGGACGAAGAAATATACCAAATGAACCCTGTATTGTAATGTGTAAGCATCAATCTGCATTTGAAACTTTAGCTTTACAGCGTATTTTTATTCCTCAAGTTTGGATATTAAAAAAGGAGTTATTAAAAATACCAATTTATGGCTGGGGCCTTGCTTCAATGCAACCTATTGCAATTGATAGAAATTCAACTATTAAATCATTTCGACAAATAGTTGATCAAGGTTGTGAGCGTATCAAGAGGGGATTTTGGATAATTATATTCCCTGAAGGTACACGCGTTGCACCCAATAAAAATAAAAAATATTTACCTGGTGGAGGTATGCTATCTGAAAAATCAGGAGCGAATGTTGTCCCAGTTGCTCATAATGCGGGGGAATTATGGCCACGAAATAGTATAATTAAAAAACCTGGATTAATTACAATAGTGATTGGTCCTGTAATCTCACCAAAAGATAAAAATGCAAAAGAAATTACTAAAGAAGTTGAGAATTGGATAGAAAAAACTGTAAAAAATATTACTAAATAATATGAAAAAGAATTCACAAAAAAATAAGTTTCCTTCAACAAGGCCCAGAAGAATGCGCAGCGATGACTTTTCTCGTCGTTTGATGCGTGAATCAATTATAACAACTGATGATCTTATTTATCCAATGTTTGTAACTGAGGGAAGTAATCAAAAAATTCCTATAGAATCAATGCCAGATATAGATCGATTAAGTATAGATCTTCTATTAAAAGAGGCAGAAAAACTAGTAAAACTAAAAATTCCAGCAGTTGCGATTTTCCCGGTAATAAATGATGCGAAAAAGAGTAATGATGCTTCCGAAGCGTGGAATCCTGATGGATTGATACAAAAAACAGTCGAGGAACTAAAAAACTCTTGCCCTCAGTTAGGTGTCATTACAGATGTTGCGCTAGATCCCTACACACTATCTGGACAAGATGGTTTGACAGATGAAAATAACAATGTAATGAATGATGAAACTGTGGAAGTTCTTGTAAAACAAGCTTTATCTCACGCCAAAGCTGGTGCCGATGTAATCGCACCATCTGATATGATGGATGGTCGAATTGGTTACATCAGGAATGCTCTTGAATCAAAAAAATATGTAAACACAAAAATACTAGCGTACTCTGCTAAATATGCTTCTAGTTTTTATGGGCCTTTTAGAGATGCAGTTGGTTCCAGTAAAAATCTCGGTAATGCAAATAAATATACATACCAAATGAATCCTGCAAATACTAACGAGGCTGTTACTGAAGTTGAGCTTGATTTAAACGAGGGAGCCGACATGGTAATGATAAAACCAGGTTTACCTTATCTTGATATCGTATATCGTATTAAAGAAACATTTGCTAGACCAACTTTTGTATATCATGTGAGTGGTGAGTATGCGATGATAAAAGCAGCCTCCAGCAAAGGATGGCTAAACGAGAAAGATGCCGTTATGGAATCAATTCTGGCATTTAAACGTGCCGGTGCAGATGCAATTTTAACTTATTATGCTAAACAAATTGCTGAATGGATTGAAAAAGAAGAATAAAAAATTATAAATCTAAATTTAATTCTTTTATTTTTCTAGCTAAAGTATTTCTACCCCAACCGAGAAGTTTTGCTGCATGATGTCGACGTCCAGATGTTTTCTTAAGCGCTTCTTCAATTAAAATTTTTTCAAATAGAGGCATAGTATTTTTTAGTAACTCTATGTCGCCATTTACTAATCTGGACTTTACCCATTTTCTAAAAATATTTTCCCAAGATTCATTATCGGTTGTTATTGTAAAATCTTTTTCTTCTTTAAGTTCAGGAGGAAGATCATCAATACATATATCCGAACCCGGTGCCATAACAGTTATCCAGCGACAAAAATTTTCAAGTTGCCTAACATTTCCAGGCCAAGATAAGGTTTCTAAATAATTTTGGGTCTCTGGTTTCAATAGCTTTCTCTCCTCTGATAATTCTTTAGCAGCCTTATCAAGAAAATGGCTAGAGAGTTCGGCTATATCACTTTTTCTATCTCTTAGTGATGGGACATTAATTCTAATAACATTCAATCTGTGCAATAAGTCATCCCGAAATTTACCTTCCTTTACCAAGTCTTCTAGATTTTGATGTGTAGCTGCTATGACACGAACATCCACCTTTATTGGAACATGACCTCCGACTCGATAAAACTCACCTTCACCAAGGATGCGAAGGAGTCGAGTTTGTAATTCTGCTGGCATATCACCAATTTCATCTAAAAAAAGTGTTCCTCCATCTGCTTGCTCAAAACGACCTTTTCTTTGAGCATTCGCACCTGTAAATGCTCCTTTTTCATGACCAAATAATTCTGATTCAAGTAAATCTTTCGGAATAGCAGCCGTATTTATAGCTATAAATTCACTACTACTTCTTGGACTATTCGCGTGAAGCGCAGCTGCTACTAACTCTTTACCTGTTCCAGATTCACCCGTTATTAGAACTGTATAATTAGAACTTGATAATCTACCTATCGCTCTGAATATATCTTGCATTGCCGGTGCGGAACCAACTATTGAATTACTTTTATCAGATGAACTGTAGGTTGATGGCTCCTTATTAGTTTGCTTATAAGCAACGGCACGTTTGACTAAACTTATAACTTCATCAACATCAAATGGTTTAGATAAATATTCAAATGCCCCGCTTTGAAAAGCTGAAACAGCTCTATCAAGATCGGAATATGCCGTCATTATAATAACTGGGGTATTTGGTGATTGTTTTTTAATGCGATCTAGTAATGAAATGCCATCCATACCTGGCATTCTAATATCAGTAATTACAACATCAGGTTCTTCATCATTTATTCTTTTCAAAACAGCATCTGGCTGCGAGAATGTCTGGATATCAATATCATTTGATTGTAAGGCTTTTTCTAAAACCCAGCGTATCGATTTATCATCATCAACAATCCATATTTTTTTATTATTCATTCGATTCCTCTATTGGTAGAAAAACTGAAAAGTAAGTATTATTATTTTTTCTTTCATACGTAATTGTTCCGCTTTGTGACTGCACCAATTGCTGTGCAATAGATAGACCTAATCCAGTACCTTCCGCATTACCAGTAACCATTGGGAAAAAAGCTCCTGATTCAATTTCAGATGGTATGCCTGGACCATCATCAATAATATCCAATCTAATTGCTAAATTATTAAGTTTATTTTGAATAGTTACCTTACGTTCGACTCGAGTTTTGATTGTAATTTGTTGTTTTTCATTTGTGGCTTGAACTGCATTACGTAATAAATTTAATACAGACTGAATGATTTGTTCCCTATCAATATAAGTATTTGGAATACTCGGATCATAGTCTTTTAAAACATTTAAATTTCTAGAATTCTCAGCATTGACAATTGAAATTACATACTCGGTGACTTCATGAATGTTTGTATCAGCTTTTCCAGAATGTGTATTTGCCGATAGCATACGATCAACAAATTTTCTAAGGCGATCAGATTCTTTAATAATTATTGTTGTAAACTCTTTCAAATCTTGATCATCCATTTTCTTTTCCATTAGTTGTGCTGCGCCGCGTATGCCACCAAGAGGATTTTTAATTTCATGCGCGATACCTTGTAATGAATCTTTTGCGGCCTTCTGTAAAGTATGCTGATTGAATTCTTGCAAGACACGAGTGAAGGAATTAGCGTTAAGTAATTCAACGAGAACTTGTTTTGATTCGTTATTATTAGAAATTGGCGTTACAATATAATCCACCTCTGTTTTTTTATTATTTGGCAGATTCATCTCGGCACCCCTTTGAATATGGACAGTGTCAATTTCATAACTTTTATTTATAGCCTCAACAAAAAAAGAATTATTTGGCCAAATTTGTTCGGGTGTCATACCAACAACTTTATTTCTACTAACCAGCAATAAAACTTCGCCAGAACTATTGATTGATGTAAGACATCTATTTTCATCAAACAGCATCAAAGCCGTCGTCAGATTGTCAATAATTGGATGATAATCCGCTCTTTGTTCTTTCATATGATAATTAATACTGCACCAATTTAGTGCGTTTTTCACCACTTTATCTCTCCCCGCAGCCTATTAATACTAATTTAAACAACATATACAGTAGCTTATGATAAAAAAAATAAATTAGCCCTTATGATATAAATGCAAGAAACAGGCCATTTGTCTCAAAAATGTGCAGAAAATTAATAAATTATTTGGATTTTTATTGAGAAGCGCGAAGAATAGAAAAAGAACTAGATATTGAAATTATCGGTTTTGAGGAGCTATCGATGATACTAGCTACCGTTGTATGAGTTCCTCTATCTAAATTATCAACTGAGGCGCTCATTGAAGTGCCCTTAGATAATTCAACTCCATCTAATGTTATTAAAACACGGTGTCCCGAACGTAATGCGGGATCAATTGATACAGAAATCCTTACGTTACCACTATTACTTCTAACAGCAGAGCCATCAATAGGACTGGTTATCGATATTTTTTTATAATTAGAATCTTCGTCTTTTTCACTTTGGCTTTTTCTGTTTGACGTTGTATCTGATGGCCTAACTGTTTCTGTAGTTTTTAATTCTTTGAGTTTAATTTGTTCCGAATCTACTGTAGGTCTATCTGTAAATATTATGTTTCCATCTTCATCAATTGTTTTATAAACCTCGGCATTAACGAGAGAAAAAGATAGATATACGAATAAAAAAATTAATCTCATAAGTAATTGGCAATTGGCAATAAATATAATGATTTGATTATTATCATCACTATTTAGTTCAAAAAAAACCCCTCCCTAAATAAGGGTGGGGTCTATGGTACTCTTTAGCAAATAAAAGTGAAGTTATAGGCTATAATACATATCAAACTCAATTGGATGAGTAGTCATTCGGAAACGATTTACCTCTTCCATTTTTAGTTCAATATAGCCATTAATCATATCATCAGTAAAAACGCCTCCTGCAGTTAAAAAACTACGATCATTATCAAGCGCTTCTAGTGACATATCTAAAGATGATGAGACAGTCGCTATCCCTTTTTCTTCTTCCGAACTAATGTCATATAAATCTTTTTCCATTGGTTCGCCTGGATCTAACTTATTCTGTACGCCATCAAGACCCGCCATCATTAATGCGGCAAAAGTAAAATATGGGTTTCCACATGAGTCAGGAAAACGTACTTCAATTCGTCTTGCTTTCTCGTTTGAAACCCATGGAATACGACATGAAGCGGAACGATTTCTTGCCGAATATGCTAAAAGTGTTGGTGCTTCAAACCCAGGAACTAAGCGTTTATAGCTATTAGTACTGGCATTTGAAAAAGCATTTATAGCACGCGCATGTTTAAAAATACCAGCAATATAATGCAATGCTATATCCGAAAGATTGCCATACTTGTCGCCAGCAAAAAGATTCTTATCTCCTTTTACTAATGATTGGTGGACGTGCATACCATTACCATTGTCACCAACTAAAGGTTTTGGCATAAAAGTCGCAGTTTTACCAAAACTATGAGCAACATTCTGAATCACATACTTTAAAATTAAAAGCTCATCTGCTTTTCTAGTAAGTGTCTTACAAGTAGTTCCAATCTCAGCTTGACCAGCCGTTGCAACTTCGTGGTGATGAACCTCGACTGTAACTCCCATTTCCTCCAAAACTGAACACATTGCAGAACGAATATTCTGACAAGAATCGACAGGAGGGACTGGAAAATATCCGCCTTTGACACCTGGTCTATGTCCAATATTTTTATCTTCATCTATGCGATCGCTATTCCAACATCCTTCTTCGGAATCTACTTCGTAAAACCCTGAATGTAATTCGTCTCCCCAACGGACTTCATCAAAGATAAAAAATTCCGGTTCAGGCCCGAAAAATGCCGTATCAGCAATCCCAGTTGATTTGAGATAATCTTCAGCGCGTTTAGCAATTGAGCGCGGATCACGCTCATAGCCTGCCATGGTTGATGGCTCTAATACATCGCAACGTATATTTAATGTTTCATCATCAAAAAAGGGATCTACGACTGCACTCTCTGTATCAGGCATTAAAATCATGTCTGACTCATTGATGCTCTTCCAGCCTGCTATGGACGAACCATCGAACATTTTTCCATCTTTTAGCATCTCTTTGTCAACCACAGTCGCGGGCACCGTTACATGCTGTTCTTTTCCTATTGTGTCGCAGAAACGGAGATCGACGAATTTTATATCGTTCTCCTTAATTAGTTTCAATACGTTTTCGCATGACATCTTTAACTCTCCTCTGTCAGTTTTTTTTATTAAAAAATTACTAGTAACTCTTTATTTATTCACATATTGTATGCAATTAATATGCCATTAAGTATACAGTTAATAATCAATAACTTATCCGCTGGTGGTAAAATAAAAAGATCCCCATAATGGTGCGTATGAGTATTTTTTGCACAATAATGGTGCAAATTAACGATTATAAATAATCATGTGTCTGTCTGATACCGCCTTTACACAAAGATCCTCAAGTCCAACACTAGTGAGTTGCAAATCAACTTCCTCGATTGTGAAGGCTGCTTTCAAGGAATTTTTGAAGTCTCTTTTTAATATATCAGGTTCATTCGCAGTATATTGCTTTGTCATCTTCTCAACCTGTTTTGGAGTTTTCGGTCGTATCAAATCCATAATAAAAATCAATGGATTCCCTTTTACATGTTTTAAAAGTTTCCATAAAACTAATGGATCTTGTAGGTGATGTAATAAACTGTTACTGAATATAACTGCATATTCTTTTTTTGCTAATGATATTTTCTGGATTGGTGAATTTATGAGATTGATTTTATTTTTCAAACCATTTTTAGCAATGGCCTTTTCAGCTTCGAAAAGCATTTCGTTTGAACCATCCACAGCATCTACTTCAAATAAAGGAAACTCTAATGCGAATCTTATGGCGATATCAGCTGCACCTGTTCCTAGATCAATTGCTAAAGCTGACTCTCCAAAATTATCCCTCATCGATAATTTCAACAAATCTATAAAATTACTGTGTGGAGCTTCAAAATCTGCTCTTGCATATGCGTTGGCCTGCCTTTTATCACACATAAGCTCGGGTTCTGGAATTCGTTTCATATTCACTACTATATTCAAACAAACTTATACTAGACGCTCACCATTAATTAAATCGTCTAGACTTTCTCTTTTACGTATTTCTTGAATCTGATCGTTATCAACTAATATTTCACTAGGGCGAGGTCTAGAATTATAGTTGGACGCCATACTAAAACCATAAGCGCCAACTGAAAAAACAGCGAGCAGATCTCCTTCGCTTAGACATAAAGAACGTTTTTTGCCAATAAAGTCAGCGGTTTCGCAAACAGGTCCGACTATATCATATTCTACTTTTTTAGCTTTTGACCCTTTTTCAATATTTTTTATATCATGCCAGCTATTGTAGAGAGAAGGTCTTATTAAATCATTCATTGCAGCATCTACAATGGCAAAATTTCGAAAAGGGGTTTCATTAAGGTATTCAACCTTCGTCAATAAAACACCAGCATTACCAACAATAGATCTGCCTGGCTCCATTATAATTTCCAAATTATATTGCTTTACTGTATTTGTAATTGCATGAACATACTCCGTAGCTGTCGGTGGCGTTTCATCTTTATATGTAATGCCCAAACCACCACCTATATCTATATGTTTTAAATCTATGCCGGCTTTTTTTAAATCATCAATGAGATCAAGTAATAATTTTAATGCGTCTTGAAAAGGCCGTAGATCTGAAATTTGAGATCCAATGTGACAATCAATTCCTACCAAATTAATATTTTTCATTTGTGCAGCCTCTTGGTAGAGTGATTTTGCAACCTCATAAGCTATTCCAAATTTATTTTCCTTTAGGCCAGTTGAAATATATGGATGTGTCTTTGCATCAACATCAGGATTTACACGTAAAGATACTGGAGCTGACTTTCCTATATTTTTAGCAGTTTCATTTAATTTATATAATTCACTCTGAGATTCAACATTGAAACACTTAATATCATTATTCAATGCAAATTCCATTTCTTCTACACGCTTCCCTACGCCTGAAAAAACAGTTTTTCTCGGATCGCCGCCAGCCTTTATAACACGATGCAACTCTCCCCCTGATACAATATCAAAACCTGAACCTAATCTTGCCAAAATTTTCAAAATAGAAATATTGGAATTAGCTTTAACAGCATAGCAAAGCAGGTGTTTCTCTGAACCAAAAGCTGAGGCAAACTCTTCATATTTCGAACTAATAGCATTTTTTGAATAAACATAACATGGTGTTTTATATCGTTTTGCTATTTCAAAAAATGTAACATTTTCGGCACAAAGCTTGCCGTCCTTATATGCAAAGTAAGTCATGAGCTACTAGGCAAAAATTTGATAATCCAGAAAGTAGGTGCTGTTTTCATCAGGATGGTATAAAGGCCCTTTTTGCCCGCAGCTGGAGGCATTGAATAAGATCAGAATTATAATTCCGATTTTGAAAAATTCATTTATATCATATTTTTTCATTCTTTTTCCTAATAATTACATTTGTATTAATTAATCATACTATATTATCTTTAATTGTTTGAGGGAATCCTATTTCTTTTTTTAAACTGTTTTTTATTTTTAATAGGATTTGAAAACTTTTCATATTTTCTTATTTTTACCGGCGGTTCTACTACATCTAGCATCTTTTCTTCTACAGCATCTCTCTTAATTTGGTAACCAATATACGATTCAATCTCGGTCAATGAATACACATAATCCTCGCAAGCAAAACTAACGGCATCTCCGCTTGCTCCTGCTCGAGCTGTTCTTCCAATTCTATGAACATAATCTTCAGCATTTTGTGGCAAATCATAATTAAAAACATGGCTAATATCTGGTATATGTAAACCACGTGCTGCGAGGTCGGTAGCAACCAATACTTTAAGCTTACCAGTGGAAAATTCGTTAAATAAACGCTGTCTTTTCTTTTGAGGGACATCTCCTGATAATACGGCGGCATGTATTTTATTGCCTTCGAGATACGACCAGACTTTTTCAGCTACACGCTTAGTATTTACAAAAACTATTATTCTTTTTCTGTTTATACGTTTTAATAAACCGAGTAATAATGGAATTTTTTCATCATTAGCAACATGATATAAAATTTGTTTAACATTATCAGCTGTAACTTTTTCAGGGTTTATTTTGACCAGTTTAGGATTATTCATATGCTCATATGCTAGCTCCATAACACGATATGATAATGTAGCTGAAAATAATAGATTTAGTCGTCTATCAGGTTTGGGCATACGTCTTAAAATATAACGAATATCATTAATAAATCCTAAGTCAAACATTCGATCTGCCTCGTCAAGAACTACTACCTCGATGTATTTAAAATTGAATAGGCGTTGTTTATAATAATCAATTAAGCGACCAGGTGTTGCAACTAATAAATCAACACCTTCTAATAAACTTGAACGTTGCTCTTCATAATCAATTCCGCCATAAACTAAACAAAGATTGAGACCACAGTAACGATTAAATATTTCGGCATCTTTATATATTTGAATTGCGAGCTCTCTAGTTGGAGCAATAATAATTGCGCGTAAGTTTGTACAATTCTTCTTTGACTTAGAAAGTAAGGTATGAAATGTTGCTAATAAAAAAGCAGCAGTCTTTCCGGTGCCGGTTTGTGCCTGACCAGCTATATCATGCCCCTCTAGTATTAATGGCAGGCACTTGGCTTGTATAGGAGTGCAGTTCTTAAACTCAATATCGTCTATGACACGAAGCAAACGATCATCGAGTTTGAATTTTTTAAATTCAGTTACTTTCATAAAAATTTTAGATTTATATAAATTTTCAAATATCAGACTTGCAATTGATCTGTAATTTGGGTCAAATTACATCCTCACATATCTAGGAAAGGAACTCAAAATAAATGAGTAATAATATATTAAACATCACAGACACGAATTTCGAAGATGAGGTTTTAAAATCTGAGCTGCCAGTTGTGCTAGATTTTTGGGCAGAATGGTGCGGGCCCTGTAAAGCGATTGCACCAGTGCTTGACGAATTAGCAGACCAGTATAAAGATAAAATGACTATCGCTAAAATTAATATCGATGAAAATCAAAAAACTCCTGCATCTTATGGGGTTAGAGGAATCCCTACACTCATTATGTTTAAGGATGGCGAGGTAATTGCGACAAATGTGGGATCTGCCACAAAATCTCAATTGGAGACCTTTTTTGACAATAATATTTAATCTTTTTTTTAAAATATAACTGGACGTATAGCAAAACGCATGCTAACTTGGCCACCATAAGATTCAGTAATATTTTTTTACCTAACAAAATCCCCGACAAAAAAACAAGTAAAAAAACCATTTCAATAATAAAGCAAACTATGTTTGTAAACATTTAAATATTTATATCATGAAACATTAACGCCTATGAATTTAACAGAACTAAAACAAAAACCTGCTTCAGAACTCGTATCACTCTCATCAGACCTAGGTCTTGATAATCTAGCCCGCTCCCGCAAACAAGATGTTATCTTTGAAATATTAAAAGCGCATGCAAAAAAAGGTGAGGATATACATGGTGATGGAGTATTAGAAATTTTACAGGACGGTTTTGGTTTTTTACGGTCAGCGGGAAGCTCATATCTAGCAGGACCTGATGATATATATGTTTCACCAAGCCAAATAAGACGCTTTAATCTAAGAACGGGAGATAATATTTCTGGAAAGATAAGACCACCAAAAGATGGTGAGCGTTATTTTGCACTACTTAAAATTAATGAAATTAATTTTGAAACACCAGATAAAGCAAAAGGAAAAATTTTATTTGAAAATCTAACTCCTCTCTTTGCTGAAGATCGGTTAACACTAGAACAAGGTAATGGTAGTACAGAGGATTTAACACCACGAATTATTGATCTAGCAGCACCTATAGGAAAAGGACAACGTGGTTTAATTGTATCGCCACCAAAAGCTGGTAAAACAATGATTCTTCAGAGTATTGCACAATCAATTACTCATAATCATCCTGAAGTTCACCTAATTGTTTTATTAATTGATGAACGCCCAGAAGAAGTAACTGAAATGGAAAGATCTGTTGGCGGTGAAGTAATTTCTAGCACATTTGATGAACCTGCAAGTCGCCATGTCCAAGTTGCTGAAATGGTCATTGAAAGAGCTAAACGTTTAACTGAACATAAAAAAGATGTTGTTATATTACTCGATTCTATAACGCGTCTGGCTCGTGCCTACAATACTGTTATTCCGGCTTCGGGTAAGGTTTTAACTGGAGGAGTAGATGCCAATGCATTGCAAAGACCAAAACGTTTCTTTGGTGCAGCTCGCAACATAGAAGAAGGAGGGAGTCTAACTATTATAGCAACTGCATTAGTCGATACAGGCTCAAGAATGGATGATGTTATATACGAGGAATTTAAAGGTACCGGTAATATGGAACTGCATCTCGATAGAGTTATTGCCGAAAAAAGAATATATCCTGCAATAAATATAAATCGTTCTGGTACGCGTCGCGAAGAAAAATTAACTAACGAAAAAGATTTACAAAAAGTATGGATTTTACGTAAATTACTTCACCCAATGGAAGAACTTGCTGCAATGGAATTTTTGTTAGAACGATTAAAAGCAACCAAAAATAATGCTGAATTCTTTGATGCGATGAAAAGATAATCTAAAAAAAACCCGTCATAAGACGGGTTTTTTATGAGCTTCATTAAAAAATTACATCATTCCGCCCATTCCGCCCATTCCGCCCATATCAGGCATTGGTGGATGTGCATGTCCTGCCGCTTCCTCTTTTGGAAGCTCAGCTACCATAGCTTCGGTTGTTAATAACAACCCAGCAACTGATGCCGCATTTTGCAATGCTGATCTAGATACTTTTGTTGGGTCAAGAATACCCATTTCAATCATGTCTCCAAATTCACCACTCGCTGCATTGTATCCGTAGTTGCCCTTACCATCTGCTACTGAGTTTAATACTACAGACGCTTCTTCTCCTGCATTACTAACAATCTGACGCAGAGGTTCTTCAAGTGCTCGTTTTAAAATACCAATTCCAATCTTCTGATCTTCATTAGCACCCTCAACTTTATCGACAGCAGACTTGACGCGAATTAGTGCAACACCTCCGCCTGGCACAACTCCTTCCTCAACTGCTGCTCGAGTTGAATGCAATGCATCTTCAACCCTTGCTTTCTTCTCTTTCATTTCAATTTCAGTTGCTGCACCAACTTTAATTACAGCAACACCTCCAGCTAATTTAGCTACACGCTCCTGTAATTTTTCTCGGTCATAATCAGAGGTTGTGTCCTCAATTTGTTGGCGTATTTGTGTTACGCGACCTTCTATGTCAGCGGTTTTTCCTGAACCATCGATAATAGTTGTATTCTCTTTTGAAATTTGAACACGTTTAGCACTTCCTAAATCATCAATGCCAGTTTTTTCCAAGCTAAGGCCAACTTCTTCAGAAACAACAGTACCCGAAGTTAAAATTGCAATGTCCTCTAACATTGCTTTTCTTCTATCACCAAAACCTGGTGCTTTAACAGCGGCCACCTTTACAATGCCTCGAATATTATTGACTACCAAAGTTGCTAGAGCTTCTCCTTCGATATCCTCTGCAATTATAAGTAGAGGTTTCCCAGCTTTTGCAACGCCTTCAAGTAGTGGCAATAGATCCCTTACATTCGATATTTTTTTATCATGTAAAAGAATAAATGGAGCTTCTAACTCAACACTCATTGTTTGTTGATCATTTATAAAATATGGAGAAAGATAACCGCGATCAAACTGCATCCCTTCTACAACATCTAACTCGTTTTCTAAACCTGAACCCTCTTCAACGGTAATCACTCCCTCCTTACCAACTTTTTCCATTGATTCGGCAATTATATTGCCAATATCTTCGTCTGAATTAGCAGAGATTGTTCCAACTTGTGCAATTGCTTTGCTATCTTCACAAGGTTTAGACATTGATTTAAGCTGTTCAACCGCCGAAGTTACCGCTTTATCAATTCCACGTTTAATATCCATGGGATTAGTTCCAGCAGTAACAGCTTTCAAACCTTCGCGTACAATTGCTTGAGCCAATACTGTAGCAGTTGTTGTGCCATCTCCCGCGACATCAGATGTTTTTGATGCGACTTCCTTGACCATCTGTGCTCCCATATTTTCAAATTTATCTTCGAGCTCAATTTCTTTTGCGACTGAAACACCATCCTTTGTAACTGTTGGTGCTCCAAAACTTTTATCTAAAATTACATTTCGACCTTTTGGTCCAAGCGTTTGCTTTACTGCATTCGCTAAAACATTGACACCGCTCGCCATACGAGAACGTGCATCATCTGAAAATTTAACTTCTTTAGCAGCCATTTTTATTTCCTCCTGATGGGGATCTGACTAAATTTAATATTAATTAAAATCATGTTATTCAACGACACCCATTATGTCGTCTTCACGCATTACAAGATATTCGTCACCGCCAACTTTAACTTCTGTTCCTGAATACTTACCAAATAAGACTCTATCGCCTTTTTTAAGATCAAGTTTACGAAGCTCGCCGCTATCAAGTAATTTGCCGTTACCCACGGCAACAACCTCACCTTGTATTGGTTTTTCCGTTGCTGAATCAGGGATAACGATTCCACCTGGAGAAGTTTTTTCCTCTTCCACGCGTTTCACGATCACACGATCGTGTAATGGCCGGATGTTCATTAAAGTAGTCCTCCTTAATTCCTAACCTATTGATTTATATTGAACTAATAATAGTATTAGCACTCTTTATTAGTGAGTGCTAAATATAATCGAAAAAATATTCTTGTCAACACCTAAGAGTGAAAATAACTGTATTTATTTATGAAAATGAAAAAAATTATGAGTTTTTATTTTGCTGATAATAAGACATGAGTATTTTTGCAACTTCTGGTCTCGCAAATTCAACTGGTAAATCTTTACCAGCAGCCAACATCTCTCTAACCTTTGTTCCTGATAACATCACAAAATCATCTTTGGTGTGATCAGATGCGTCACGTAACATTACAACTTTATTCAATTTTTTTGAGTACGCTGTATGATCAGCCTTGAAAATATCAATCTCTAAAGCACTTTCGATCATTTCGTTATCAAAAATAGTTTGCGCTTCAAAAGGACCGTAATAATCACCTACACCTGCATGATCTCGACCAACTATTAAATGTGTGCAGCCAGCATTTTGTCTAAAAATAGCATGTAACAGGGCTTCTCTCGGTCCGGCATAAAGCATGTCAAAACCATAGCCTGTTACCATTACTGTGTTTTTAGGAAAAT
>CAJWRJ010000010.1 GCA_913046215.1 uncultured Legionellales bacterium
TTCTTCAAAAGCTGCTTCTTCTTCAGTTGCTTCTTCTTCAGTTGCTTCTTCAAAAGCTGCTTCTTCTTCAGTTGCTTCTTCAAAAGCTGCTTCTTCTTCAGTTGAAATAACTTTTTCATCTGCTTCATTAGATAATTGCACTTGATATGCGGCTAATTCATCATCCTTCAATGACAACAGTGGCTGAAGTTTTTCAACAAGTGATTCAAGCTCTTTTAATCTAGCTTTGAGTTCAAAATTTTCCTGAGTGAGCGTCTCTATTGTCTCTTCAGCCAAAAGCAAATCGTTTGATTTAGTTGGCTTATTAACACCAGTTTCTTGTGATTCCTCAGTATCATCACTTGGTGCCACAAGTCTTAGTTCCGGATTGTATGAATCCGTGTTTATCGATTCCATAGCTTTATCTTCATCAACATCTACTTCTGCTGCATCAGATGCTATTTCAGATTCTTCAACAACAGGACCTTCCTCCTCAAACCCAGCACCACTCCAAACTGCATGTTGTGATCTAACTGCTGCTTTAGCTTCTCTTAAATCTATTTCTCTAATTACATTTTCATCCGGAATTTGAAGTACATAACCACCTTTTAGTCCATTTATATTCTGATTAATAAAAGCTTGCGGGTTAGCCCTAAATATCGCCATCATCATTTGATCTAAGTTTATTGATCTATCTGGTCTCGTTTTGTACGCAATTTCAGACAAAGTATCTTGCCTGACGGTTGGACCGTAGTCTTTTCCAGTATAATTTGTTCTTGGTGTGTAGGACTTGATTTCCTCATCTTCATTTGGCTGTTTATATGTGCTTATTTCAGTTGAATCATCATATTCAATAATTGTTTGCTGTGATTCTGCTCTATTTATTTTCGAACGAAAATCATAAGATGGGGGGTCTAATAAAATAGTATACTCACGCAATATTCGACCATTAATCCAGGAAACCTCGATCAAAAAATTTAAGAATGGCTCTTGTATCGGTAATTGACTAGATACTCGAATATAATCAGGTCTGCTGTCGGTTGAGCGTACTAGATCAAACCTTAGCTTGCTAAGAATGAAAGGGCGATCTATGCCAGCTTTTGCAAATGTTTCACCATCGGCCAAAGTCACTGCAAGGGAATCAAGCTCATCGGGTGAGGCAGATAATAATTCAATCCGTCCCTCTAAGGGTTCATTTAGAGCGGTGCCGACAACAACATCACCCAATCCAAATGCATTAACATAAGCGGGACTAAATAAAATTAAAATTAATAGATAAAATATTTTTTTCATCTGAAGTTGCTAATTTACCTTATAATTTTTACCTAACTATATACTATATGTAGTTTTTTACCAGAATATCAGCAATTTGAATTGAGTTTAAAGCTGCGCCTTTACGGACATTATCGGACACCACCCACATATTAAGTCCTCTAGGATGTGATATATCCTCTCTAATTCTTCCCACAAAAACAGGGTTTTCGCCTGCAGCTTCTGTTACAGCAGTTGGGTAGCCCCCATCTTTTTGTTCGTCAATAACAGTCACTCCGGGCATTTTTTTTAATAATTCTTTTGCAGATTCAGCTCCTATCTTTTCCTTTGTTTCTATATGTATAGCTTCCGAATGTCCATAAAATACGGGAACTCTAACAGCAGTTGGATTAACCAGAATTGAATCATCTTCAAAAATCTTTTTCGTTTCCCAAACCATTTTCATTTCTTCTTTTGTATATTTATTACTCTGAAATTCGTCAATATGAGGAATAACATTGAAAGCAATCTGTTTTGAATAAACAGAGCTTTCAATATCTTTAGCATTCATAATATTTATTGATTGATTTGCAAGTTCGTCAATTGCTTCTTTTCCAGTGCCAGATACGGCTTGATAAGTACAGACATTAATCCTCTCTATTCCAACTGCATCGTAAATGGGTTTAAGTGCAACCAACATCTGTATAGTTGAACAATTTGGATTAGCAATAATTCCTTTTTTCTTATACCCGCTAATAACATGTGGATTAACTTCAGTAACTACCAACGGTACATCATCGTCATAACGGAATTGAGATGTGTTATCTATTACAATACACCCCGCATCAACTGCTCTTGGAGCATGCACTGCAGAAACTGAAGCTCCAGGGGAAAAAAGGCCTATATCAACTTTGTCAAAATTAAAAGTTTCTAATTCTTGAACAATCAAATCATCACCCTTAAATGATATAGTCTTTCCTGATGAGCGACTGCTCGCTAAAACATAGACTTTTTTGAAAGGAAAATTTATCTGCTCTAGTATCGATAACATAGTCTCGCCAACTAAACCTGTTGCACCAGCAATAGCAATATTGTATTTTTTTTCTGTCATAATATTTTTATTAATTTATTTTATATGAGTACTTATACTAATAACGACGTCAGAGCTTTAATTACCTCATCACCTATCTCATTAGTTCCTATAGATTTCATTCCTTTTGAATAAATATCTTTTGTTCTAAAACCATCTGTTAAAACAAGATCAATAGCTTGCTCTAATTTTTTGGCTAATTTTTCTTCTCCTAGAGAAAATCTTAATAACATCGATAACGATAAAATAGTGGCTAATGGATTTGCAATATTTTTTCCAGCAATATCAGGAGCAGAACCATGAACAGGTTCGTACATGCCTGTACCATTTTCAGCTAATGAAGCTGAGGGCAACATTCCGATCGACCCAGTCAACATAGATGCAAGGTCTGATAAAATATCACCAAACATATTAGTTGTAAGAATAACATCAAATTGTTTTGGCTCTTTCACTAATTGCATAGAGGCGTTATCTATATACATATGTTGTAACTCAACTGCTTCATATTCTTTTGCCATATCATTGACAATTTCACGCCATAACTCTGTTGCCTCAAGAACGTTTGCTTTATCGACAGAACACAATCTTCCCCTACGCTTATTTGCGGTCTCAAAAGCAACTCTGGCAATACGCTTAATTTCATTTTCACTATAAACGAGTGTATTAAATCCCTCCCGTTGACCATCATCAAGTTCTCTTATGCCGCGTGGCATGCCAAAGTAAATACCACCAGTTAATTCTCGAACTATCATTATGTCAAGCCCGCTAACTACATCTTTTTTTAAAGTGGAAGCTTCGACAAGTTGTGGAAACAAATAGGCAGGTCGCAGGTTAGCAAATAAAGCAAGTTCTGAACGAATCGCTAATAGACCTCTTTCTGGACGAATTGCACGATCAACGTTATCCCATTTTGGACCGCCAACGGAACCCATCAATATCGCTGCTGAATGCCTTGCTTTTTTTAGAGTTTCGTCAGGTAAAGGAGAGCCGGTTTCATCAATAGCGCACCCACCAATCAACCCATGCTCTAATTTAACTGATAATTTACCCTGTTCGATAAGGAATAATAAGACCTTTTCAGCTTGAGCCACTATTTCGGGACCAACACCATCGCCCGGTAGTATTAAAATTTTCTTTGTCATACCTTAACTTAGTCTTTGAAAAAATTGATAATATTTTTTAAAAAAGTACGCAAGCATACATCTATATTAAAAAAAGTCACGAAATACCTGTTATTTTCTTGATGTTACACTCATCTTTTTCTTCAGAAATACAAATCTTGCTCTATGAATATTAAGTATGCAAGAAATACTAAAATTAAAGGTCTTTAATTATGCTAGCAAAGAATCATATCGTATAATTGCTCTTAAATATTGGTTGCGCTAGTTCTTAATAAAAAATTTCAGGAGACATACAAGCATGGGTCTTATCGAACAAAAAATGCATCAAGTTTATAAAATTCCATTATACAGAGAAACAGATCTAAATAGACTAAGATGGTTAGGTGGGTTATGTCTTATTCTTGGAGCTATTCTTCGCTCTGGTGAGATGCCTGAGGTATACGATTTTGCCTCTAGTATTATAAGCATGACATGCCTGATGGTTGTTTCATATTTTGAAAAAGATACAGTTTATCTATCTGTATTTTTTATAACATTAGTTATATTAACAGCAGGTTTGATTGGAATACTGATCAATACATAAATAATATAGAATTTTTTAATGAACTCAGAATTAGAAAAACTACATGCCTATCCATTTGAAAAACTAGAAAAATTACTTAATGGAATAGAGGTCATTACTGAAGAACCACTAATATCTCTAGCTATTGGAGAACCAAAACATCAAACTCCAAAATTTATAATTGATGTTTTAAAATCGAATTTAGATGGGATTTCAAAATATCCAACTACACGTGGTACAAGTGAACTAAGAGTTACTATTGCAAATTGGCTATGTAATCGTTTTAATTTACCAAAAGAAACGATTGATGAAAAAAACAATATACTTCCAGTCAATGGAACAAGAGAAGCACTCTTTGCTATTGCGCAAACTATAATTAATAAAAGTGGTGATCCGATAGCGATTTTACCAAATCCATTTTATCAAATTTATGAGGGTGCAGTCTTATTAGCAAAGGCACAACCTTACTATTTAAATTGTGTCGAAGAAAATAATTTTGTACCTGATTTATCATCAATAAAAAAGGAAATATGGAAACGATGTCAAATATTTTATCTATGTACTCCTGGTAATCCAAGCGGAACTATAATCAATTATGATTTTGCTGAGCAATTGATGGAGCTTTCTGAAAAATATAATTTTATTATAGCTTCTGATGAATGTTACTCAGAAATATACCAAAATGAAAAAGAACCTCCAGCGAGTTTACTTGAATATGCAAATAAATTGGGAAATAGTAAATATGAACGTTGTTTAGTGTTCCACAGCCTATCTAAAAGATCTAATCTGCCAGGACTTAGATCGGGTTTTGTTGCGGGAGATGAAAACTTAATAGAGAAATTCTTTCAATATCGAACATATCATGGTTGCGCAATGCCTTTACATGTTCAAAAAACTAGTATTGCTGCATGGAGCAATGAGGAACATGTTATTGAAAATCGTAAGCTCTACAGGGCGAAGTTCAAAAAAATTTGCGAGGAACTATCTCCAGTTATGGAGGTAAACCCTCCTCTAGGTGGTTTCTACTTGTGGCCAAAATTGCCTTATTCTGATATAGACTTTGCAAGAAAGTTATATACAAGAGAGAATGTAAAAGTTTTACCGGGGTCATTTCTATCACGAGATTTTGACGGTAATAATCCTGGGTATGGGAGAGTTCGCATAGCACTAGTTTCGAATATCAGCGAATGTCTAAATGCTGCTAAGCGAATTAAAAGATTCATGAAAGATACTCATTAATTTTAGGACGAAGAATAATGAAAGATTTAAAAAGTTTTATCGATGCTCAATTTGACAAACGATCAGAAATTAAATCAAGTGATGAAAATCAAGAGCTAAAAAACGTGATAAAAGATATTATTAAAAAATTAGATAATGGTGAACTAAGAATAGCAGAGAAAATTAATGAAAAATGGACAGTCAATCAATGGCTAAAAAAAGCTGTTCTGCTTTCTTTTATTGCTGATGAAAATTTTGTTATTAAAGGTGAACATACAAATTATTTCGATAAGATTCCAAATAAATTCTATGATTATGATAATACTAAATTTGTTAAAACCGGTGCTCGTGTAGTTCCTACCGCCACTGTGAGACGAGGTAGTTTTATTGGAAAAAACGTGGTGTTAATGCCGAGTTTTGTAAATATCGGCGCTTATGTCGATGACGGTACAATGGTAGATACTTGGGCTACTGTTGGATCGTGTGCTCAAATAGGTAAAAATGTTCATTTATCTGGTGGCGTAGGTATTGGTGGTGTACTCGAACCGCTACAGGCTAACCCGACTATTATCGAAGATAATTGCTTTATTGGCGCTCGTTCTGAAGTCGTTGAGGGAGTGATAGTTGGCGAAGGCTCAGTCATTTCAATGGGTGTCTATATAGGTCAAAGCACGCGCATTTATGACCGCAGTACTGGAAAAATTACTTATGGATCTATTCCGCCTGGTTCAGTTGTAGTATCAGGAAACCTGCCATCGAAAGACGGAAAATATAGCCTCTACTGTGCAGTTATAGTAAAAACTGTCGATGAAAAAACGCTTGGAAAAGTTGGAATAAACGAAATCTTGCGTGATTTATAGTTTTGCCAGAATGTCTTCCATAATTTTATATGGTATAAAAAACTGCGATAGTGTAAAAAAATCATGCAAATGGTTGGATAATAATTGTATTAACTATTGCTTTCATGATTTTCATAAACATGGAATAACCAAATCAATAATTAATGAATTTCTCAAAAATATTGAAATTGAGCGACTGATAAACAAACGAAGCACAACCTGGAAAAAACTATCAGAGAAGGAAAAAAAGTGTTTATTTAAACCTAAAATAATAGAATTGCTGTTAAAAAACCCCACATTAATTAAACGTCCAGTAATTAAAACTAAAAATAAATTCTTAGTGGGTTTTGATCAAAAAAAATTTGAAGAATTAATATAATTTATTGGGTAATCTCAGTGTAACTTTGCTGCAACACTATTAACCTTATTAACTAATTCTTCAGCAATGATCTCAATTTTTCCTTTATTTTCACCTTCAACCATAACTCTGATAAGAGGCTCAGTACCAGAGGGCCTTACAATTATGCGACCGTTACTGCCTAAATCTTGTTGAGCGTCATGAACTGCGTTATTAAGCTCATCGTTTTGTGTTATATCAACATTTGTATCAAACTTAATATTTTTTAATAACTGAGGATATTTTTTTACACTACTTGTAAGTTCTGAAAGACTTTTTTCTGTTAGCAACACTGTTTCTAGCACTTGTAATGCGGTAATTATTCCATCGCCGGTTGTCGTTAAATCGAGATTTATTATATGTCCAGATGTTTCACCACCTAGAGTTAGGTTTTTTTCAAGTAACAATTCCATTACGTAACGATCACCAACAGCTGCTCTAAAAAAATCTAACTCTAATTCATTAATTGCATTTTCCAAACCTAAATTACTCATAACTGTTCCTACAACAGCACCATTTAGTTTTTTAATTCTAGAGCGTGTAATTATATAAAGAATGTCATCACCATCCAGTATTTTTCCTTGGTGATCAACTATAATCAATCTATCCCCGTCGCCATCAAATGCAATTCCCATATCAGCTCGAGACTCTTTGACTAACTTTTTCAAGATATCTGGAGATGTGGCTCCACATTTTTCATTTATATTTAATCCATCCGGAGATACTCCATGTAGTATGACCTCTGCACCTAACTCTTCAAAAACCTTTGGAGCTATATGATATGTAGCGCCATTAGCACAATCGATAATAATTCTTAATTTATGAAAATTTAAATCGGTGCGAATTTTTGATTTACAGAATTCTATATATCTTCTTGGCGCATCCGTAATACGTCTAGCTTTTCCAAGATGTTGTGATGGAACAGGGGTCATTGAATGATTCATTTGATGTTCGATTTCTAATTCAACACTATCAGGAAGTTTTGTTCCTTCTGCCGAAAAGAATTTAATGCCATTATCATGAAAAAGATTATGAGATGCACTTATAACAATCCCAGCTTGTGCGCGTGTGCTTTTGGTAAGAAACGCAATTCCAGGAGTAGGCATTGGACCTAAGAGGCGAACATCAACTCCTGCTGCTGATAAACCAGCCTCTAAAGCTGATTCGAACATATATCCTGATATACGAGTATCTTTCCCTACTAAAACAGGTCCACTTCCTTGTTTAGCTAGCACCTTGCCTGCTGCCCAACCAAGTTTCATTACGAATTCAGCGCTTATTTCGCCATTATCAACGCTACCCCTTATACCATCTGTTCCAAAAAACTGTCTTGTATTTGAAATTTTTCTCATCTAAGCAGGCTTTGCTGGAGACGCGCTTGATGTTGCAGGCCTCTTCCTGGAAGCTTTTGCTTTTCTTTTTGTTTTCTTTTTTGATGTCGTACTCTGATCGTCACCATCATCCCACCCTGATGGCGGTCTTGGCATCTTTCCTTTCATAATATCGTCGATTTGGTCAGAATCAATTGTTTCGTATTTAATCAAAGCATCTGCCATTAAATGTAACTTCTTTATATTCTTTTTTAAAATTTGTTCAGAGCGTTTATAGTTAATATTAATTATGCTCCTAATCTCCTCATCAATTGCATGTGCTGTTTCATCTGAAATAGCTTTGTGTTGAGTTACAGAGCGGCCTAGGAAAACTTCACCATCTTCTTCGCTATATGTTAGTGGTCCAAGTTTTTCCGACAAACCCCATTTTGTAACCATATTTCGAGCTAATTGTGTTGCACGTTCAATATCGTTGCTAGCTCCAGTTGTTACCTTGTTAGTGTCAAAAATAAGTTCTTCTGCTATACGGCCTCCAAACAAACTTGAAATCTGACTATTCAATAACTCTTTGCTGTAGCTCAAACGATCTTCTTCCGGCAAAAACATGGTCACGCCTAAGGCTCGTCCTCGAGGAATTATTGTTACTTTATAAACGGGATCATGAGATGGTACTAGTCGGCCAACAATTGCGTGACCCGCTTCGTGATATGCAGTTAATTTCTTTTCTTCTTCGCTCATAACAAGAGAGCGACGTTCTGCTCCCATCATAATTTTATCTTTAGCCCGTTCGAATTCTTCCATATCAACAAGTTTCTTATTTGCACGTGCGGCAAATAATGCCGCTTCATTAACAAGATTTGATAAATCCGCGCCTGAAAAACCAGGAGTACCGCGAGCTATTATGTTTGCTTTAACATTGTCACCAAGAGCAACTTTACGCATATGAACTTTAAGGATTTGTTCCCGACCGCGAATATCTGGAAGAGGAACAACAACTTGTCTATCAAAACGACCAGGTCTTAATAACGCTGGATCTAATACATCGGGTCTATTTGTAGCAGCAATTACAATTACTCCCTCATTCCCTTCAAACCCATCCATTTCTACTAATAATTGATTTAATGTTTGCTCCCGCTCATCGTGACCACCCCCCAAACCAGCACCACGATGTCTTCCAACGGCATCAATTTCATCAATAAAGATAATACATGGTGAATGTTTCTTTGCCTGTTCAAACATATCGCGCACACGCGATGCGCCTACACCAACAAACATTTCAACAAAATCTGAACCTGAAATTGTGAAGAAAGGAACTCTTGCCTCACCAGCAATTGCTTTTGCTAATAAAGTCTTACCAGTACCTGGAGAACCAACCATTAAAACACCAGATGGTATTTTACCGCCTAGTTTTTGAAATTTTCCTGGATCACGCAAAAACTCAACTAACTCAGAAACCTCCTGTTTAGCTTCTTCAACGCCGGCAACATCATTGAAAGTTATTTTTATTTGATCTTCACTTAATAAGCGAGCACGGCTTTTTCCAAAGGACAATGCACCACGACCTCCGCCGCCTCCCTGCATCTGGCGCATAAAATATATCCAAATTGCTAATAACAGTATAATTGGGAACCAAGAAATAAGAGCATGCGCCCAAAATGAATTCTTATTCGGCTCCATTCCTTTAATCTCAACATTATTTTCAAGCAATGTTCCAATTAACGCATCATTATTTGTTTCAGGACTATAAGTGGTAAATCTATTTCCGTCTGTAAGTTGCCCGGTGATTGAACTACCTTCGATACTAACTGAGCCAACACGGCCAGTTTTAACATCAGAAATAAATTGTGAATAGGTTAGATCTCCAGACATCCCTGGATTACTAAAATTTCTGAATATCGTCATCATAACAAGCGCTATAACAACCCATAATATTAGATTTTTTACCATATCATTCAATTTACTAACCCTCTTTTATTAAAGTGGTAATCTCTAGCTCCTAATTTTACTACAATCTAAATGAACGCGCTAAAATATAAAATTCCCTCGATTTATCCCGAGATGCGCTTGGTTTCCTGACTAGTACTTTGTCAAACTTCTGCTTCAGTAGTTCTCTAAATGCTTTTATACCCTCACCTTCAAATAGCTTTATAAGTAAATTACCATCTGCCTTTAATGTTTGAGTGCAAAAAACTAGTACTAGTTCAGCCTGAGCTAAATTTCTCGACTGATCTGTCGTTTTAATACCCGTTAGATTGGGGGCCATGTCAGAAATTACAAGGTCTGCTCCATTATTTCCTGTATGTCTTAGACACTTTTTTAGGACGCTCTTATCTGTAAAATCCCCAGTTATGTGCGTTACATGCTTTATCGATTCCATAGGGAGCAGGTCAATAGCGATAATTTTTCCTTTTGATTTAATAATACTACTAAGATATTGCGACCAACTCCCAGGTGATGATCCTAAATCAACCACGCAATAGTTTGACTTTATCAAATCGTCCTTTTGATTAATTTCCATGAGTTTATATACAGCTCTAGAGCGAAAATTGAACTCACGTGCCTTCTTTACATAAAAATCTTTATTTTGTGAGTATAGCCACTGTCTATTAGATTTATTTTTCGTCATCCGATAAACAAATCATACATATTCTATATTAATAATTTCATACTCAATGAGACCACTGGGCGCGTTTACATCAACAATATCTCCTTTTTTCTTACCTATAAGTGAACGCGCAATTGGTGATGCAATTGAAATTAATCCTGCTTTTATATCGGCCTCTAATTCCCCGACTATTTGATATGTAACTTCTTTATCTGTTTCAAGATTTAAAATTTTAACAGTCGCACCAAAAACTACTTTATCCTTCTCATTAATTTCCTTTACATCAATAATCTGAACTTCTGCAAGAGTCGATTCAATCTTGTTTATGCGCCCTTCCGTAAAACTTTGTTGTTCTCTCGCTGCGTGATATTCAGCGTTTTCACTTAAATCACCATGTGCTCTGGCCTCAGCAATTGCAGCAGTTATACGAGGTCGTTCAACTGTTTTCAATTCGTGCAACTGTTCACGTAATCTCTCTGCTCCAGTTTTTGTAATTGGGGATTTAGTCATAGGAAATACCCTCATGTAATTCTTGCAAACTAATTACGTTACTTTTTTCCCTTTGCTTTAATGCTTCAACTGTTGCTTGGGCAGCTGCCATTGTTGTTGTATAAAATACTTTATGTTGCAATGCAGTCCTTCTTATAGAAAAAGAATCTGCTATTGCATCTTTATCTTCTGTTGTATTGACAATCAAATCGATTTCGTTCTTTTCTAACATATCAACTATGTGCGGTGTTCCCTCTCTTACTTTATTAATCTTCGTACATTTTATACCTGCTTTGTTTAAAATGTTATTGGTTCCTGATGTTGCAGATATCTCGAATCCCAAACTTGCTAGCTCTTGAGCTACATTTATTGCTAGTTCTTTATCTATATCTTTAACACTTATAAATGCATGCCCTGAGCTTGACAGCTTCTCTCCTGCTGCTGACTGCCCTTTAGCAAAGGCTTCGCCAAAAGTTTTGCCAATGCCCATTACTTCTCCTGTTGATTTCATCTCCGGACCTAAAAGCGGATCAACACCTGGAAACTTTATAAATGGAAATACTGACTCTTTAACGTGATAATAATTTAATTTTGGCATCTTAGTTATCCCTTGAGATTTTAAACTATTACCAACCATACAATTCACTGCAATCTTAGCAATCGGGAATCCTGTTGCTTTTGACACAAAAGGTACTGTTCGGGACGCTCTTGGATTGACTTCAAGCACAAAAATATCATCCCCTTGAATGGCAAACTGAGTATTCATCAAACCAATAACATTTAAACCCTTAGCAAGAGAAGTTACTTGTTTTGCCAGCTCCTCTTGTATAGATTCAGTCAAACTAAAAGGTGGAAGCGAACAAGCTGAATCGCCAGAGTGTACGCCTGCCTGTTCAATATGCTCCATGATACCCGCAATAAAAACATCATTGCCATCAGAAACAGCATCTACATCAACTTCAGTAGCATCATTTAAAAACCTATCAAGAAGTACAGGTGATGAATTTGATACTTGAACTGCTTTTCCCATATAGTCTCTAAGATCATTTTCGTTGTAAACAATTTCCATTGCACGCCCCCCTAATACATAAGAAGGCCTAACAACTAACGGAAATCCAATCTTGTTCGCAGAACTAACTGCTTCGTCAATATTTCTTACAGTTTTATTTGGGGGTTGCCTTAATCCGATATCGTTTAATAATTTTTGGAATCTCTCTCTATCTTCTGCTAGATCGATTGAATCTGGACTAGTCCCAATAATCGGTACACCCTCCTTTTCAAGATCACGGGCAAGCTTTAATGGTGTCTGACCTCCGTATTGAACAATCACCCCGAAGGGATTTTCAATATTAATAATTTCTAAAACATTTTCTAATGTTAGTGGTTCGAAATAAAGTCGATCAGATGTGTCATAATCAGTTGATACTGTTTCTGGATTACAATTAACCATAATGGTTTCATATCCAGCATCGCGCATTGCAAAAGCAGCTTGCACACAACAATAATCAAATTCAATGCCTTGCCCAATTCTATTTGGACCGCCACCCAAAACCATAATTTTTTTTCTTTTACTAGGCAGCGCTTCACATTCATTGCTGTAGCAAGAGTACATATAAGCGGTTGTTGATTCGAATTCAGCAGCACACGAATCAACGCGCTTATAAATAGGTCTAATATTCATTTTAATCCTCATACTACGTACTTCTGATTCAGTTTTTCTAAATAACTCAGCTAATCTAGAATCAGAGAACCCCATCTGTTTTAATTTCAAAAAACGTTCGCGAGTTAATGATCTTAAATCTTCATTTATTATGGTTTTTTCTGTTTCAACTAAATTATAAATTTGTACTAAAAACCATCGATCTATCTGTGTAATTTTATAAACATCATCTATATTCAAACCATATCTAAATGCGTCAGCAACATACCAAAGTCGATGAGCTCCTGGTTGAGACAACTCTTTCTTAAGTTTTTCAATAGAATATTCTGATTCAGGTAGCATCTCACTCAAACCATTAACATTAGTTTCTAGACCACAAAGTGCTTTTTGTAATGATTCTTGAAAAGTAAGACCAATGGCCATTACCTCACCGACTGACTTCATCTGTGTTGTTAATCTATCATCTGCTTGAGGAAACTTTTCAAAAGTAAAACGAGGTATTTTAGTTACAATATAATCAATCGTTGGTTCAAATGAAGCTGGTGTAACTCCTCCTGTTATCTCGTTTTTTAGTTCATCTAAAGTAAAACCAACGGCAAGTTTTGCAGCTACCTTTGCGATTGGGAATCCTGTAGCCTTCGAAGCTAACGCCGATGAACGAGAAACCCTAGGGTTCATCTCGATTATAATCAATTCTCCATTTTTAGGATTGACTGCAAACTGAACATTCGACCCTCCTGTGTCTACACCAATTTCGCGTAATACCTTTATTGAAGCATCACGCATAATTTGATATTCCTTATCTGTTAGAGTTTGTGCCGGCGCAATAGTAATCGAATCTCCAGTATGAATGCCCATTGGATCTAAATTCTCAATTGAACACACAATAATACAATTGTCATTCTTATCTCTTACGACCTCCATTTCATATTCTTTCCAGCCCAAAGCTGACTCCTCGACCAAAATTTCTGATACCGGTGACGCATCAAGTCCTTTTTCACAAATATCGAAATACTCATTTTCATTGTATGCAATACCTCCTCCCGTTCCACCCAAAGTAAATGATGGACGAATTATCGCTGGAAACCCTATTGCATCTAATGCATCTTTTGCTTGTTCTATATCATGAACTATTTGAGATTTTGGCATGGATAAGCCAATACCTAACATCGCTTTTCTGAACAACTCACGATCTTCAGCTTTATCAATTGCATCTTTCGATGCGCCGATCATTTCTACACCATACTTTTCCAACACACCATGTTTATCAAGATCAAGAGCGCAGTTCAACGCAGTTTGTCCTCCCATTGTTGGAAGTAAAGCATCAGGTTTCTCACGCTCTATAATTTTCTCAACAGTTTTCCAATCAACTGGTTCTACATATGTAGCATCGGCCATATCGGGATCTGTCATGATAGTTGCGGGATTTGAATTAACGAGTATAACTTTATATCCCTCTTCACGAAGAGCTTTGCACGCTTGTGCTCCGGAGTAATCAAATTCACATGCCTGCCCAATTACAATTGGACCTGCGCCAATAATTAATATGCTATTTATATCTGTTCTCTTTGGCATAAATATATTTAGTTCGTATTTTCTTCCATCAGCTCAATGAAATGATTAAAAAGTGGAAGCAAATCACGAGGTCCGGGGCTTGCTTCAGGATGCCCCTGAAATCCAAATATAGGAAATCTTTTGTGATGTACTCCCTGCAAAGAGCCATCAAATAGAGAGCGATGGGTTGCTTGCAAATCTTTTGGTAAAGATTCTTCATCAACAGCAAAACCATGATTTTGACTTGTAATTAAAACTCTCTTGTCAGCAAGAGATAACACTGGGTGATTTGCTCCGTGATGGCCAAATTTCATTTTCACCGTTTTGGCTCCAAGCGCTAACGATAAAAGTTGGTGGCCTAAACAAATACCAAAAACGGGTATTCCTGTAGTTATGATTTTTTTTATTGCCGAAATAGCATAATCACATGCATCTGGATCACCGGGCCCATTTGATAAGAAAATACCATCGGGTTTTTCTTTTAAAACTTCCTCAGCTGTATATTTTGCTGGTACTACAGTAACCTCACACCCCAAATCAACTAATATTTTAAGTATGTTTCTTTTAATACCATAATCATATGCGACAATACGATGCTTATTTTTATTTTTGGTAGTTGATTTCCTCTTCAAATGCCAAACCCCCTGAGACCAAATATATGATGTCTGAGTCGTGACCTCTTTTGCTAAATCCATTCCCACCAAACCACCAAATGATTTTGCTTTATTTATCGCGTTTTCAATTTTGATATCTGAGCCTACAATAATGTAACCTTTCATTGCCCCATTTTTGCGTATATGTCTTGTTAGTTGACGCGTATCAATACCTGCAATTGCAACGATCTTATGTTTTTTCAAATATTCGGCTAAATTATTTTCACTCCTCCAATTACTTGCTGTAATAGATAAATCTCTTATTATTAGACCACTAACATAAACACGATTTGATTCCTCATCATCATCGTTAATACCTACATTCCCTATGTGGGGATGCGTTAGTGTGACAATTTGTTTGTAATACGATGGATCTGTAAGTATTTCCTGATAGCCCGTCATTGCCGTGTTGAAAACAACCTCCCCTGTTGCTTCTCCGCTAATGCCAAAAGAAACACCATAAAATACAGAGCCATCTTCAAGAGCCAATAAGGCTTTATCTGTCAAAAAATATAACCTCTCATGGACATAAAAAAGGGAGTTGCTCTGGTGGCAACTCCCGATATTGTTGATATATTGTAAGCTATCAAGACATTGGGTGTCTAGACGAACTATTTATTTTCTCTATTTTCAATAAGATTATTAACAACTTTAGGCTCAGCAAGAGTACTTGTATCCCCTAAATCATCTACCTCATTATGCGCAATTTTTCTTAAAATTCGTCGCATAATTTTACCAGATCGAGTTTTTGGTAACCCTGGTGACCACTGAATTATATCTGGGCAGGCAAATGGGCCTATCTCGGTGCGTACGTGTCGAAGAAGTTCTTGTTTTAATTCGTCGGAGGGCTGAACACCGTCGTTTAGAGTGACATACACATAGATCCCTTGACCTTTGATATCATGGGGATAACCGACGACAGCTGATTCAGCAACATCACGATGAAGTACTAGTGCGCTCTCAATTTCCGCTGTACCCATACGATGTCCGGAAACATTAATTACGTCATCAATTCTTCCGGTTATCCAATAATAGCCATCAATATCTTTACGTGCCCCATCGCCGCTAAAATACAGACCAGGATATGATGTAAAATAGGTATTCTTAAAACGCTCATGATCTCCAAAAACTGTGCGCATTTGGCCCGGCCATGACCGCTTAAAGCATAAAGAACCCTCTCCTGCACCTTTAATTTCATTTCCTTTTTCATCTACTAAACAGGGCTCGATTCCAAAAAATGGTAGCGTTGCCGAACCTGGTTTTAAATCAGTTGCGCCAGGTAAAGGGGTGATTAGATGGCCTCCGGTTTCAGTTTGCCACCAAGTGTCAATAATAGGACAACGCCCATCACCAACAACATGATAATACCATTCCCATGCTTCTGGGTTTATTGGTTCGCCAACAGTGCCTAAAATCCGAAGACTTTTTCTCTTTGTTGATTTGACAAAATCTTCTCCCTTACACATCAATGCACGGATTGCTGTTGGTGCTGTGTAAAAAATATTTACTTTATGCTTGTCAACAACCTGCCAGAAACGACTTGCATCTGGGTAAGTTGGCACTCCTTCAAACATTAGTGTTGTCGCTCCATTACAAAGTGGGCCGTAGATTATATATGAGTGCCCAGTAACCCAACCAACATCAGCTGTACACCAATAAATATCATTATCACGATAATCGAATACATACTTATGTGTCATTGCAGTGAATAAGAGATAACCAGCTGTTGAATGTAGAACGCCTTTTGGTTTTCCGGTTGACCCAGAAGTATATAAAATGAATAAAGGATCCTCTGCGTCCATTTCTTCTGCTGGGCAATTAGACGAAACTTTTTCCATTGCCTCATGATAAAAAATATCACGATTTTTATTCCAAGCAATTTTTCTACCAGTTCGCTGAATAACAACAGTAGTGTGCACATTTGGACATTCAGTAAGAGCTATATCAACATTTTCTTTAAGCGGTATGAAACGCCCGCCACGAATGCCCTCATCTGCTGTAACTATCAGTTTGCAATCAGAGTCCAATATGCGGTCTTTGAGTGACTCTGGTGAAAAACCACCAAAAACGACAGAGTGTATAGCGCCAATACGAGTACAAGCGAGCATTGCAACTGCTGCTTCGGGAACCATTGGCATATAAATGGATATACAATCGCCTTTTTTAATTCCACGTGACTTTAAAACGTTGGAAAACTTACAAACTTCTTCGTGTAATTCACGGTAAGTAATATACTTTTGATCATCAGGATTATCACCTTCCCAAATAATTGCAATCTGATCTCCTCTTTTTTCTAAATGTCGATCAATACAATTATAACTAACATTTAATTTAGCATTCTTAAACCAGCTTATTGTAATATCACTAAAATTCCACTCTTGAATAATATCCCACTTCGAAAACCAAGTTATAAATTCTTCGGCTTGCTCTTCCCAAAATACATCAGAATCATTAATTGAGCGCGCATACATTTCTTTATATTTTTTTTCATCAATATGAGCGTTTTTAGAAATTTCACCTGATACCTTATAAACTTTTTCTTTTGCCACTATATCCTCGTTTCTAATAATTAAGAAAATTATCTAAAGAAATTTGATCTAAAACTTGTATGCTTAAATACTTCGATTCAATCTTATTTTTTTATTTTTTTGAATATTTATTTTCTACATATTTATCAACAATATTTCTAAAATCCTCAACGATTTTGTCACCTTTTAACGTTACTGTTTTTTTTCCATCAATAAAAACAGGTGCAGAGGGATTCTCGCCTGTTCCGGGCAAACTAATTCCAATATCTGCATGTTTGCTCTCGCCAGGTCCGTTAACAACACAGCCCATAACAGCTAAATTCATTTCTTCGACACCAATGTATTTCTCCCTCCATATAGGCATTTGACTACGTACATATGCCTGAATACTGTCGGCTAATTCTTGGAAAACTGTGCTCGTAGTTCTTCCGCACCCCGGGCATGCTGTTACCAGCGGTGTAAAAGACCGAAGACCCATAGTTTGTAATATTTCCTGAGCAACAATAACTTCATTGCATCTGTCACCTCCAGGTTCCGGAGTAAGTGAAATTCTAATTGTGTCGCCAATGCCTTCCTGGAGTAATACTCCAATAGACGCTGTAGAGGCAACTATTCCCTTTGAACCCATCCCTGCTTCAGTTAAACCCAAATGTAATGCGTAATCACATCGCTTAGCTATATTCCTATAAACTGAAATTAATTTTTGAACACCGCTTACTTTGCATGACAATATTATGTGATCTCTAGATAAGCCTATCTTTTCGGCTTGTTCTGCGCTATTTAATGCTGAAACAATTAGTGCCTCCTGCATAACATCATCAGCATCCAATGGATTTGTCTTTTTTGCATTTACATCCATCATTTTTGTTAATAATTCCTGGTCCAAGCTACCCCAATTAACGCCAATTCGAACGGGTTTGTCATTGAGAATAGCTTGTTCAATCATTACCGCAAATTGATCATCCCTCTTCTTACCAAAACCAACATTACCAGGATTTATACGATATTTACTTAATGCTTGGGCACATTCAGGGTAATCTGTTAGTAGTCTATGTCCATTGTAATGAAAATCGCCAACCAGGGGGACATAACAACCTAATGCATCTAATTTTTCACGAATTTTTGCGACTGCTGCTGCTGCCTCGATTGTATTAACTGTAATTCTAACTAGCTCCGAACCTGCTGCAGCTAGCTGTTGTGTTTGTTGGACTGTCGTTTCCACGTTAGCCGTATCGGTATTAGTCATAGACTGCACAACAATTGGGTTACTACCACCAATTGTCACGGAACCAATCTTTACGGCAACACTATGTCGTCTTTTTTGAACCATTCGATAACCTTATACAAAACACACACCTGAAGTCTAATGGGCAAATACTAACTGTCAAGAACAGTTGTAATATATAGCGCCCCGTTTTTTTTAGAAAAAAAACTACTGACGTGAGATAATAATAAACTATGGATAAGAAAAAAAGTTACACACAAGAAGAGTTAAATCTTTGTGGCCACGGGGAAATGTTTGGGTTAAACAATGCTCAACTACCACTAAAACCTATGCTGATGTTTGATCGTATCATCGAAATTTCTAATAATGGGGGGAAAACTGGTAAAGGAGAGATTATTGCAGAACTTGATATAAATCCGGAACTCTGGTTTTTTGATTGTCATTTTGATGGAGATCCAGTTATGCCTGGCTGCCTTGGTTTAGATGCAATGTGGCAGCTGATTGGATTCTTTCTTGGTTGGTCGGGTGCTGAGGGAAAGGGACGAGCACTTGGTGCTGGCGCCGTTAAATTTTCTGGTCAAGTAACACCAAAAAATAAATTAGTTACTTATCATGTTGATATGAGAAGAGTTGTCTTAAGAAAATTAGTTATGGGAGTAGCAGACGCTAGTATGTCTGTTGATGGTGAAGAAATTTATGCAGCAGAAGACCTGCGTGTTGGTCTATTCAAATCGACTGAAAACTTTTAGGAATTATAAAATTGAAACGAGTTGTCATTACAGGTATGGGAATTGTTTCCAGCATAGGTAACAATAAAATTGAAGTTTTAGATTCTCTAAAAAATAGTAAATCTGGTATTCAACATTCACCTGAGTATGCGGAACTAGAATTTCGTTCACATGTTCATGGCTCAATAGATATCGACCTAAATGCTTTAATAGACCGTAAACAAAAACGATTTATGGGTGATAGTGCTGCATACTGTTATGTGGCAATGCAAGAGGCAATTGATGACGCTAATCTCAATGAAGCTAAAATTTCAAATGAAAGAACTGGATTAATTGTTGGTCAAGGAGGTAGTTCTAATGAAAATATGCTGGACGTTATAGACACCCTTCGTTCACGTGGTGCACGCAAAGTTGGACCAACTATGGTACCCAGAATAATGACTAGTTCGAATAGCGCATGTTTATCTGTTGCATACAAAATTAAAGGTGTTAATTATTCAATAAGCTCGGCTTGTGCAACAAGTGCTCATTGCATTGGTAACGCATATGAAATTATTCAATCTAACAAACAGGATTTAATTTTCGCAGGTGGTGGAGAAGAGATACATTGGACATCAACATTACTTTTCGACAGCATGGGAGCTTTGTCGTCAAAATACAATGATAACCCTGAACAAGCTTCCCGGCCATACGATTCAGAACGTGATGGCTTTGTTATTTCGGGCGGAGGAAGCATTCTAGTTGTTGAAGAACTCCAACACGCCCTAGCGCGGAATGCAAAAATTTATGCTGAAATTATTGGTTATGGAGCAACTTCAGATGGATTTGATATGGTTAAACCATCCGGAGAAGGCGCAGTAAGATGCATGCAACAAGCACTGGGATCTGTTGATGCTCCAATCGATTATATCAATGCGCATGCCACAAGTACTCCTGCTGGAGATATTACGGAATTAGATGCCATCAGAAAAGTTTTCAAAAAGAAAATTCCAGTTATTAGCGCCACGAAATCACAAACGGGACATGGTTTGGGTGCCGCTGGCTCAAATGAATCGATTTATAGTTTATTAATGTTAGAAAATAATTTTATAGCCAAATCAATGAATATATCTAAAATTGATTCGGAAGCGAAAGATATGCCAATTGCTTCAAATAGAATTGATGATGCAGAATTAAAAACCATTATGTCAAATAGCTTTGGTTTTGGAGGGACTAATGCCTGCATTATATTTCAAAAATATCCATTAAATTGAAATTATCGCTGCACTTATAAATTTTCTATGTCTAAATTACTTCGTATGTACAAAGCTTTTATTATTATAATCTTTTCCTTCTATGTAATTAATATTTTTGCTAAATCAGAAAATCAAAACGAATATAGAACTGACTCCGAATCATTTGCAATACCTGGACATGGTGAATTGATAATTAATGTGCCGAAAATATGGAATTACAGATATAAAACAACAAATGATGATAAACCGCCAATAATTACTTTCTATAATCTTGATAAAAACAAAGGAGAAATATACCAATTAAACTTATCTATACTCTGGGAAGATGGTTTTCAAAGAAATATCTCATCGCCAGAATATATTCGTTCTTTGGTAGAACAAACTGGAAAAGAGGCACTAGTTCATTCAGATCAAACTAAGCTAAAACTAGAAAAAATATCGGGAAGATATGGAGTTGGTTACTTTTTTAATCTATCAGATAGCAACGCATCTTCTGGAGAATATCAATTCCTAACTCAAGGAGCATTAGGGGTGGGGAGATTACTATTAATATTTTCTTTATTTAGTAACGATAACGACTCAATATTACAAGAGGCGCTTATGAAAATAATAATGAGTGCGAAGCATCAGAATAGAAAAGATGTGTAACTTTATATTCTGGAACCTTTATTGGGTTTTAAAGAATCAATACATTCGAGCTTGACCTACAACTACTCCCTGTATGTTTATGCGATCAGCAAGATAAACCATTGGGATCATTGATTTATTATCTGGAATTAATTCAATTTGATCCCCTTTCTTTCTGAGTCGTTTTAAAGTCGCTTCGTTATTGTCAATAAGCGCAACAACTATATCGCCATTGTTAGCTGACTGAGTCTCTCTAACAATAACTAAATCACCATCTAATATCCCTGCATCTACCATGGAATCACCTTGAACTTCAAGAACGTACCGCCCCGGCCCCAACAACATTTCAGAAAAATTTATTTCGTATTGTTCTGAAATTGCTTCTATTGGTTTCCCCGCAGCAATACGACCTGCCAACGGCAAAACAGTCCACTTTCGATCTTGCTCGCCTGTAAGACGTATACCTCGCCAATTTCTACCGCTCCGTTGGAGATGGCCTTTTTTAATTAACGACTCAACATAGCGATGTATAGTACCTTTAGACTTAATTTGAAGTAGTTGTCCAATCTCATTTAATGTTGGGCTACGTCCATTCTGAGTTATATACATTGTGATGCACTGTAAAATTTTTTCTTCTAAGCCTGTTAACATTTAAAATTCTCCAAAGGTTCTCTTCATGATAATAGAGTACTTTAAGAGAACTTTCAATAATTTTTTTTGGATTAATGTGACAAGATATAAAAAGCTAATGAGCTTAGAGTAATTAGCTATCAGGCTTATACCATGCCAGTTTTTCGTGCAGTGAAACAACTTCCCCAATGATTATCATGCTTGGCGGTTTAACATTATGTTCTTTTGGAACACGAGGTAAGTTTGCAATTGTTGAGAGAAAAACACTTTGTTCTCCTGTGGTTCCTTGTTGGATAATTGCAGCTGGCATTGATTTTTTCATACCGTGTTTTATCAATTGACGACTTAAAATGTCTAAACTATGAGTACCCATATAAACAGCTATGGTCTGCTGAGGTTGCACCAAAGTATTCCAATTCAAATTCATGCTTCCATCTTTTAAATGTCCAGTAACAAACAAACAAGATTGTGCATAATCACGGTGAGTTAGAGGTATACCGGCATAAGATGCGCAACCACCCGCAGCAGTAATTCCGGGGACTATTTGGAATGAAATTCCATTTTCGTAGAGTAAATCTATTTCTTCGCCACCACGCCCAAACATAAATGGATCTCCTCCTTTCAATCGCAATACACGCTTACCCTTTTTAGCTAGATCTACTAATAATTGGTTAATCTCAGATTGAGGTAATGCATGCCTATCTCTTTCTTTACCAACATAAATTCTCTCAGCATCCTTACGAACGAAATCAAGAATTTTTGGAGATATTAATCTATCGTATAGAACAACATCGGATTGCTGCATTAGACGTAAAGCACGAAAAGTTAATAATTCAGGATCTCCGGGACCTCCGCCGACTAAATAAACTTCTCCTATATTCTCTGCTAGCGGTTTATTGTTCTTGAGTTTTTTTTCAATCAACTTTAAGGTTTTTTCTTCTTGACCAACATAGAACATTTCAGCAATTGAGCCATTCAAAATATTTTCCCAGAACTGCCGTCTCTCTTTAGAATTTTTATATTTTTCTTTAACTCGATGACGAAAGCGATTAATCAGCGTTGCTAATTGGCCGTATTTAGAGGGAATTATTGTCTCTAATTTTGTACTTAACAGTCTGGTAAGAACAGGTGCCGTCCCACTTGTTGAGACAGCAATTACAACGGGGCTTCTATCTATAACAGATGGCATTACGAATGTTCCAACTTCAGGATTATCTACAACATTTACAAAAATGTTTTTTGATTTTGCCTGCTCGGCAATTTTATTATTCAACTTCTTGTCATTAGTCGCTGCGATAACTATTCTTTTACCCTCAAGATGCTTTTCACTATATTTCTCCTCTTGACAATGAATCTTTCCTAATTTATGTGCTTCTTTTAAAGATGCCTTAATTTTGATTGCAACAACAAATATTTTCGCACCAGCATTTAATAGCTGCTTTATTTTTCTTGTAGCAACCATACCGCCGCCTACTACAAGACATTTCTCATCTTGGAGTTTTATAAAAATTGGAAGGTTATTCATTTGACACTATTCAAGTATTAATTCTTAATTACGTTTTTGGAAGAGTTACTCCCCTTTGACCTTGATATTTTCCAGATCTATCCTTGTATGATGTTTCACACTCCTTGTCCGACTCAAGAAAAATAACTTGTGCTACTCCTTCATTTGCATAAATTTTAGCTGGTAAGTTAGTTGTATTTGAAAATTCTAGGGTGACATGCCCTTCCCACTCTGGTTCTAAGGGAGTTACATTCACTATAATTCCACAACGTGCATAAGTTGATTTACCCAAACATATGGTAAGAATTTTTCTTGGAATACGAAAATACTCAATTGTTCTGGCTAGAGCAAATGCATTAGGTGGGATTATGCAATGATCGCCCTTGGTATCAACAAAACTATCTGGATCAAAATTTTTTGGATCTACTGTAGCTGAATGAACATTAGTAAAAATCTTAAATTCATCAGCGCATCGAACATCATAACCATAACTTGATGTCCCATAGGATATCAATTTCTCAGTACCATTTTTTTTTATCTGAACTGGTTCAAATGGCTCTATCATCTTGTATTCTTCAGCCATTTTTCTAATCCACTGGTCACTCTTTATACTCATGATATTGTCTATTATATTTATATTATGAAATTATGTTGTCATTTAATTATTCTCAATAACTATCTTTGGAAACCTACTTGTATAATCTTTAGCTTGCAATGAAATTTTCGCAGCGACAGATCTAGCAATATCACGATAATTGTCTGAAATAACAGAATTAGGTTCAATAGCTACAGTCGGTTTACCATTATCAACACCTTCGCGAATTTTCACATCAAGCGGCAATGAACCAAGTAGTTCTACTTCATATTGTTTAGCCATACTTTCTCCACCACCGCTACCAAAAATATGCTCTTCATTTCCGCATTTACTACAAATATGAGTACTCATATTTTCGATGATGCCTAAGACTGGTACTTGAACTTTTTCAAACATTTTCAATGCCTTTCTAGCATCCAATAAAGCAATATCTTGTGGAGTCGTGACAATTACTGCGCCACTAACCGGAATCTTTTGACATAAGGTTAGTTGAATATCACCCGTACCTGGTGGAAGATCAATAACAAGATAATCTAGGTCTCTCCAATTAGTATCATTTAATAATTGTTCTAAGGCTCCAGTAACCATAGGGCCACGCCATATCATTGGTGTTTCTTCGTCAATCAAATAACCGATTGACATAGACTGAATATGATAATTTTCCTTTGGTTCTACTGTCTTACCATCATGCGAATCAGGTTTTCCCTTCAAACCTAGCATTCTAGGTTGGCTTGGACCATAAATATCAGCATCCAATATACCTACTGAAGCACCTTCTGCATGCAATGCGAGTGCAAGATTGATCGAGGTTGTTGATTTTCCAACTCCACCTTTTCCCGAAGCAACAGCAATTGTATTTTTAACATTTGGCAGTATCTGAGTGCCTTTTTGTGCTGCATGTGAAAAAATCTTACTAGAAATATTAATTATACAATCAATATTGCAGGCCTGGGTTATTTCATCTTTAATTTTTTTTGATAATTTTTCTTTAATACCATCAAGAGGATAACCAAACTCAATTTCTATCGAAACTTTATTATCTTTAACACTTACATTCTTGACACTCTTTGTACTAATTATGTCCTTTTTAATATAAGGGTCAATCACGCCAGACAGTATTTCTTCTATTTTTTCACGATTCATTTTGGTATCTCTATACTTTTACTTAACTCGAATATAAATACATTCTACAAATTTATTGCTATCTCTTCACGTTATCATTGAATAATGCTACTTTAGCGCCATACTTCTGCAGCCTTGGTAGTCAATGAAAGATAAGCAACGTCAAATTTTGGTCACTAGTGCCTTACCATACGCAAATGGGCCGATTCATATTGGGCACATGCTTGAATATATCCAAACCGACATCTGGGTTCGTTTTCAAAAAATGAGAGGAAACCAGTGTTTTTATATATGTGCGGATGATTCTCATGGTACACCGATAATGTTAAAAGCGCAGGAAAAAAATGTGCCCCCAGAAACCCTAATTGAACAGATGAAAAACGAGCATGAACGTGATTTTCATGATTTCGCAATAGATTTTGACAATTACTACAGCACTCATTCAACAGAAAATCAGATGCTTGCAAATATTATTTTTGAAAAATTAAATGAGAGAGGGCACATAAAAAAAAGGGTAATCAAGCAATTATATGATCCTGAAAAAAATATGTTTCTGCCAGACCGTTTTATCCGTGGAACATGTCCAAAATGTAATGCAACTAATCAATATGGTGACAACTGCGAGGTATGCGGCGCAACTTATTCTCCAACTGATTTAATTAATCCAATTTCTGCAATAACTGGGAAAGAGCCTATTGAGAAAGAATCTGAACACTACTTTTTCAAACTCTACGACTTTAATGAAATTTTGCATAAATGGACGCGTGAGGGGCACCTACAAAATGAAGTAACTAACAAACTTGATGAATGGTTTGAAGCAGGATTACAAGAATGGGATATATCTCGTGATGAACCTTATTTTGGCTTTAAAATACCTAATACAGAAAATAAATACTTTTATGTCTGGCTAGATGCTCCAATTGGATATTTAGCAAGCTTCAAAAATTTCTGTGAAAAGCAAAAAATAGACTTTAATTACTGGTGTAACCCAGATACTAGTACCGAGATGTATCATTTTATCGGAAAAGATATTATTTATTTTCATGCATTATTCTGGCCCGCAATGTTACAAGGAAGTGATTTTAGAAAACCTTCTGCTATCTATGCTCATGGATTTTTAACAGTCGAAGGACAAAAAATGTCTAAATCACGTGGAACATATATAACTGCCCGTTCATATTTGAATCATCTAAATCCTGAGTACCTACGTTACTATTTTGCAGCTAAACTTAGTGCGGGGATTGATGATATTGATCTTAACTTGGATGATTTTTTAACAAGAGTTAATTCTGATTTAATTGGTAAAGTAATAAATATTGCGAGTAGATGTTCTGGATTTATAAATAAAAATTTTGATGGTAAATTATCTAATAATATTCATGATCTAGATATCCAATCGGAAATTGCAAATGCAAGTGACGTGATTGCTGATGCTTATGAAAACCGTGAATATTCAAAAGCTATGCGAGAAATAATGACACTAGCGGATAAGGCAAATCAATACATTGACCATCATAAGCCTTGGGTAATTGCTAAACAAGAAAATCGTGATGACGAACTGCAAAGTATTTGTACTACTGGCATTAATTTGTATAGGCTATTAGCACTATATTTAAAACCAGTGTTACCAACTATCGCAAAAAATACAGAAGAATTTCTTAACATAGATCCATTAGAGTGGAAAGATTCAAAAAAAATGTTATTAAATCACAAAATAGAAAAATATAGCCCTATAATGACACGCATAGAAAAGAAAAAAATAGAAGATATGATCACGGAAACGAAAAATAATAATCAATAAAAAAACGTAAAAAAAATAAAAATGGTGTCAATCGATAAATCTAAAGAACGATCATTACGCAAAACTGCCCATCATTTGGAACCAGTTGTATGGATAGGTAAGAATGGTATAAGTGAAAACGTGATTAAAGAAATAATACAAGCACTGGAACAGCATGAATTAATAAAAATTAAAATGCTAGCAACAGAAAAGAAAAATCAAAATAGAGATATAGAGACTATATGTAGAATGACAAACTCAATACTAATTAATAGCATTGGTAATATATTAATAATATATAAGGAAAATAATCAGTAGCTATAATAAGTCCTTTTTACTTACTTATATTATTCTATTAAAAAACCATTTTTTTATATCGCCGGCAATAAGATAAAAACATGGTAATACAACTAATATTAACATGGTCGCAAAAACCAGGCCGAACCCTAGACTGACAGCCATTGGTGAAAGAAAGGCAGTTTGCCCTGTTGCAAAAAAAATCAGTGGAGACACCCCCAAAAATGTTGTAACAGTCGTTAATATAATTGGTCTAGCTCGCACTTTGCCTGCTGTAATAACTGCCGTTATCTTATCAATGCCCTTGTTGCGTTGCTTTTTTACAAAATCGATCAATATCAATGAATCATTAACAATAATTCCAGACAATGCGAGTGTGCCTACCGCAGATAAAAATTGAATATTATAATTAAATATAGCATGACCAATAACTACGCCAATGAACCCAAATGGAATGGCAATCATTACAACAAAAGGTTCGATTAAAGACTTGAATAATGCTGTTAGCATTAAAAAAATTATTGCTAAGGCAATAATTAGTGCTTTAGTAATATCTTTAAAAGAATCCTCTGCTCTTTTCTTCTCTCCCAAAAAAAGCAAAGAATATTTTTTATTGCCTTTTAGGTTATTAAAAACCTGATCAATTTGCTTAATAACTTCACTGGGTGTTGTAATTGACGAATCTACATCAGCAGTAATTTTTGCCATTCGCTGAGTATCTCGGCGACGTACTTGATTTAAACCTTGGCCAATATTGATATTGGCAACATCGCCCAGAAAAACCTTTCTACCAGAATCGAGTACGATTGGTAGTTCCATAAGACTAGTAGATTGCTGTCTAATTGACTCTGGATATATAACACGAACAGGCAATCTTTTATCTCCCCATGTAACATTGGCCACCTCATTACCAAGATAACCGCTACGTACAACATCAGCGAGGTCATTCTGTGTGAGACCTAATCGTCGCCCTCTATCATTTAATTTATACTTATACTCTAGTTTACCCGGCTCTTGATCGTGAATTACATCATTTACTCCAGGGATACGTTTTAAATAATTGCTTATCTCGATTGCCTTTTCTTGCAAAAATATTAGATCGTTGCTAACTACACCCAATTCAATATCATCTCCAGCAGGACCAGCATTTGGTTTTAGAATACTAACTTTATATACGCCTGTTGTTGTTGAAAATTGATTTCTTATTTCGTCAATAATGCTATCTGCACTTCTTTTTCTTGTCCCTGCTTTACCAAATTCTAAACTAACGACCGGTGTTACCCACTTATCTATGAAACTATTAGGAACTGGTTTCTCTAAATCAATAACAAATTGAATTACATTGCTTCCAGATTTACTTCGATTAAAGTCGATCATGCTTATACCTACATTTGTAATCAATGAAAGTAATTCTTTATCGCTGACAATATTGGTTATCTTTTTTTCTAATGTTTCGGCAAGTTCAAGACTATCATCTAGACTATAAGTATTTGGGGTTTCAACATTAACAAAAAATTGACCGATCTCCACCTCTCCAAAAAGCTGGAATGGGAGTCTTGTACTTGCATATGCAATACTCAACAACAAAACACAAATACTTAGAGTTGCAACCAAGTATCGATTCAAAACAGACCAATTTAATAATTTACCGTACTTGTTTAGTATCATCTCCCAATTTATCCATTTTTTATTATTCTTCCTTTTTAAAAATTGAGCTGCATGCGTTGGCAAAATAACAAAAGCTTCCATTAATGAACCTAAAAGTGCACAGCAAACAACAACAGGAATCACTTTTATGAATTCACCCAATACTCCTCCTATAGAAAATATTGGAAGAAAAGCAGCTATTGTAGTTAAAGTCGAAACAATAACTGGCCAAAAAACTTCTTTCGCTCCTAGAGATGCAGCCTCTATAGGTTTCATGCCATTCTCAATATGGCGATATATATTCTCTGTTACTATGATTGCATCATCAACGATCATTCCTAGTACAATTAAAAAAGCAAACAAGGAAACCATATTGATGGTGAAACCAAATAGAAAAAGTAATATAACAGCAAATAAAAAAGAAACAGGAATCCCAAAAGCAGTTATCAATGCAACACGAAAATTTAGTAATAAATAAAGTGAAAGTAAAACTAATGCTAATCCTATTAATCCAGATGACTTGACCACATTAAGTCTTGTCTTTACATAAACAGACATATCTGTGTGATAACCAGCATTAATATTACTAGGTAATTCTTTATTTAGATCATCAGATAACGATCTAATTTCGCTTGATATATCTATTGTTGAAGCATCAGCGGTCTTGGTTACGGTCAAATTAACTGAGGGCTTACCATTAAATCTCGCATATGTTTTTGGTTCTTCGAATTTACGTACTACTCTCGCTATATCACCAAGTCTTAATTCTCCGCCATTATCATTTGTTCTTAATACTATCTCGGCAATTTTTTCTGGGTCGGGTTTAACTCCCTGACCTCTTAATCGAATATCGCCTTCACTAGATTTAATTGAACCTCCTGGTTGATCGATTAAATTATTTTTTAGTGCCGAATTTATCAATGCTAGAGGTATATTAAATGCAGCTAGTTCATGTGGATCAACTTCAACCCAAATTTCCCAATCTTGATCACCCGACATTCCAATACTAGCAACGCCTTTTATTTTTTGAATTCTCCTGCGCGCTTTTTCTGAATACTCATAAAGCTCCGCTTTTGATAGATCGCCAAAAAGAGTTAAGGTAATAACGGGAAAACGAGTGCGTATTCGCTTTAATTCGGGCTCTTCGGCAGCATTTGGTAAATCATTCACGCGATCAAGTAGTGTTCTGGTTTCACGCATGAAATTATTAACGTCTGTTCCAGATTTTAATTTAATAAAAATATTTGATATGCCCTCTTTACTTATTGAGGATACGAAATCAATATCCTGACTATCCTGGAATTCTTCTTCAATTGGTAAGGTTACTTGCTTCTCGACTTCAGCGGGCGAAGCTCCCTCGAATTTAGTATTGACATTGATCATATCTAAATCCACAACCGGAAAAACCTCTTGCGGCAACCCCTGCCAAGAGATAACTCCCATTATCAAAATAATGACAAGGCTTAGATTTACTAATAAAGGATTCTTTAGAGAGAAATGTATGGGGATCATAAATATTTACATAAAAAATAAATCAAACTTTTAGTTTGAAATTATCGACTGGCCATCTGTTAGGTTTGATGCATTTCTACTGACAATAGTAGTATTTGGTGTTGAGCCCTCTATAATTTGTAGATCATTATATCGTTCGACTAATTTAATCTTTTTCTTAAAAACTTTATTTTCAATAACTTCAAAAATGTAGGTGTCTTCATCCTCGTAGAGGATTGAACTTATTGGCACCACACTAGCTTTTTCGTAATACTGTCCTGGTATATTCGCAATAGCTAATTGTCCAGAGAATAGTCCATCTGATGCCAGTCTTATTTTTAGTGTATGCGTATTTGTTTCCTGACTGGGATCTAGAGCGAGTGCTATTACTCTACCTGTTTTGCTGCCGTTTTTTGTTGTAATCGCTATTTCCTGGCCAAGCTGTAATTTTGAAGCTGCTGCGCCATTAATCTCAAGATTTAAATCTAGTTCATTAAGTTGAATAATTTCTACTGCTGCCTGACCTGGTGATACATAATCACCTATTTCGGCATAAACAGCATTGATTGTTCCAGTAAATGGAGAAACAAGTTTTGTGCGTTCTAAATTACGTTGCGCAATGTTTAACCTTGAATTTTCTACTTGTAATTCAGATCGGCCCAGACTAATGCTATGATTAAGACGGGTTTCCTCGGCTTGCTGACGATATAAAATCTGTAAAGCCTGATCATAATTTGACTTTGAAGCAAGTGAATTTTGTCCAAGTTGCTCTAATCTTTTTACTTCATCTTCTTGTAATTTTCGTTCCTTTTTTATTAATTCTAATAAACGTAAATCGCGATCAATTGAATTGCGCTTTATTTCTAATAGAGCTTTAGATTCCTCAACAACATCTAAAAAATCACCCGCATCAATAGAAAGTATTTTCATATTAACTTCAACTTTCTGACCAGCTTCTACAAACCTTTTATTAATTTGGCCAGAAACTTGAAAATGCAGTCTGGCTTTGCGAGCTGGTTCTAATTTCCCAGTCACCTTTATTGTGGGTTGAATATCGATTTGTTTGACGGTTTCAACTTCCACTATTGATAGAGATGATGACTGAAGATCCGCATAGGTCTCTGGCTTAGTCCAAAACAAACCAATTACTAAAACAGCGGAAATGAGCACAATTAGTAGTATTCTCATAATGATCTATTGGGTTTTTCGTATAATTTTCTTAATAAATTGTTGTACTTATAGCTATGACAAAAAAATCACATAAAAATTTGAACATAAATGCATTCTGTGCGATTTTAGCTACAAAGATAATAGGCGGGGAATTATACAGCAATTATTATGAAGCACTTTAAAAACAAGCTAATAGCGTTATTTAGTCTTCTATCGCTGTCCTGTTGTATATTGGCTGCCGAGCTTGGTGGCGAACATTCCACATTGATATGCCCTCAATCTCTTAATATTCCAGAAAAAACCTTTATTGAAAGCGATTTAACTGATGATGATATTTATATTAGTGCCGATAATGCGGAACTAATCGAAGAAGGTGTATCTTCATTGAGCGGCAATGCTGAAATTAGACGAAAAACACAGCAAATTAAGGCAAATACAATAAATTATGACGAGCCCAATGATAGCGCAAGTCTTGATGGAGATGTTAAGTATTGGGATAAAACGCTATTTCTAAAGAGTAATAAAGGTAACTTAAAACTTGATAATGGTAGCGGCGAATTTGAGAATGCGGAATATATCCTAAATAAAAGTCGTGGGATTGGTAATGCGAAAAGGCTATATGTTGACCTAGGCAAGCTAACTGAGTTGGAGAAAGTACAGTATACAACATGTGATCCAGACGATCAGTTTTGGCAATTATCTGCCGATAAAATTAGTCTAGATCATGAAGATAATTGGGGTAAAGCTCGCAATGTAATGATTAAGATTAAAAACGTACCGGTCTTTTATTCTCCTTATATGTCTTTTCCACTTAGCAAAGAGCGTAAAAGTGGTTTTCTTGCTCCAGGTTACGGCGCAACTAACAGGAATGGTGTTGAATTACGAACTCCATACTATTGGAATATTAGCCCAAATATGGATGCAACTTTGACACCAAGATTCTTAACAGACTCTGGGGTTATGGCCATGGGTGAGTACCGCTACTTGTTTCCTAATAGCAGTGGTGAAATAAATTTTGAATATCTTGCCAGCGATAGCAATCTGGAAGATAAACATAGAAATTTATTTCATATCACTCACCATCAATCATTTGCAGAGACCGGAAACTTCTTTTTTACCTATAATAGAGTTTCGGACAAATTTTATTTTGAAGATTTTGGAAGCCAGCTAAGCAAAACAAGCACACGGTTTTTAGAACGTCGTGTTGATGTCTCTTATCAAGGTGACAATTGGGACTTAACAACACGAATTCAGGACTATCAAACTGTAGATCGAAGTATCGCTGTTTCATCTAGACCATATAAACGCCTACCACAGATTTTGTTTAATTACACATCGCCTAGAAAATTTAATCGAATAAATTATGGACTAAAATCAAATACCGTTTACTTTGAGCGCGGAGATAACGCAAATTTTACTAATAATGTAAATGGTGCACGTGTTAGCTTAAGACCATATGTGAAATACCCCATGCGAACTATGGCGAGCTACATTGAACCTAAGTTAAGTCTTGATTACACACAATACAATCTAGATAACTCGGGAGTTTTTAGCGAAAACCCTAACCGACTTCTACCCATATTTAGTTTTGATAGCAAAATATTTCTGGAGAGAGATATGATGTTGGCTGGAAATAGTTTTTTACAAACGCTTGAGCCCAGATTATTTTACCTTTTTGTGCCTAATGAAAATCAGTCTGACTTACCAGTATTTGATACAGGTACATTTGATCTTTCGTTTGACTCATTATTTAGAGAAAACCGTTTTAGTGGAGATGATCGACTTGGTGATGCGAATCAAGTAGCAATTTCTGTAACCTCTCATCTAATTAGTCAAGAGAGCGGTAAAAATTATGGCGATATTAGTGTTGGGCAAATTTTCTATCTGCGTGATCGGGATGTAACTCTTCCTGGAAACGGAATTCGGGATGAATCAAGCTCGGCGATAATTGCTGAAATAAATACTAAACTTATTAAAAACTGGACAATTGGCGGAGATATTCAGTGGGATCCTAATATAGGAGATGGAACAGAAAAAATAACTGCAAGTGCAACTTATGCTCCAATGCCCGGAAAAATATTAAATTTGGCTTACCGAGTGAGGAGAGATACAACTGATATTGAACAAAGTGATATTTCATTTAGAATGCCGCTAGACAGGCAATGGAGTGCAGTTGGAAGATGGAATTATGCTGTGCCAGAAGGACGATCATTAGAGCTTTTTGGTGGAGTTGAGTATGAAAGTTGCTGCTGGGCATTTCGTGCTGTTGCAAGAAGATTTCTAACGGATGCGAATGGTGAATTTGATACTGGAATATTCTTTCAGCTAGAATTAAAGGGACTCGCGGGAATTGGTAAAAAAACGGTTAATTTTCTAAAAGAACAAATTCCAGGCTATCGAAGTGGATTTTAATTTTTTAAAAATTCAACCTCGACATCTATTGTTGGGGTTCATATCACTATGTTTGATTCAATCACTTGTGTTTGCTTACACTCCACTTGATCGTATTGTTGCAATAGTGAATGAAGACGTGATCATGGAAAGTGAACTTAACAATCAATTACGAATCTCAATAAGTCAACTGAGGCAAGAAGGAAGACAAGAGCCAACTTCCTCTGTTTTTAAACGCCAAGTATTAAACAATTTAATATTAACGCGTATTCAACTACAGCTTGCTGCAAGAATGGGTATAAAGGTTACTGAAGATAACTTAAATAGAACAATAAGTAATATTGCAGCCGAAAGTCGTGTCTCTATGGAACAATTTAAAGAGATACTTAAAAATGATGGATACAACTATATGCAATTTCGTGAAAACATACGAAATGAAATTATTTTGACACAGCTACGCAAAAGACAAATAGAAAATCGAATTAATATAACAGAAAAAGAAATTGATAATTTTTTATCTAATCAAAATTCGGAAGATTTATTTGAATCTGAAATACGACTTTCACATATATTAATCTCTTTACCAAATTCGGCAACAGATGAGGAAATCAGTCAAACCAAAAAGATGGCACTGAAAGTTAGAGATGAGCTTTTGGCGGGTGGAGATTTTTCAAAAATTGCTGCAACTGTATCAGATGGTGGCAATGCTAAATCAGGTGGAGATTTGGGATGGAGAAAAGAAAAAGATATACCGACAATATTCACGGAATATATTCCAAATATGAAACTTGGTGATATCAGCGAATTAATTCAAAGCCCAAGTGGATTTCATATAATAAAAATTGCTGAACTTAAAGATATGGAAAAAAATATAGTGGAGCAAACACGAGCTAGACATATACTCGTTAAAACAAATCAATATACGACAGATGATTATGCAAGGGAAAAACTGAGGCAACTAAAAATTCGAATCATAAATGGTGATGATTTTGGTTTGTTAGCAAAAGGTAATTCTGACGATTCAATGAGTGCAATTAATGGCGGCGAACTAGGTTGGAGAACAAAAGGTGAACTAGTTATTGAGTTTCAGAATACTTTGGATAATTTAACTATTAACGAAATTAGCGAACCTTTCAAAACACAGTTTGGATGGCATATTGCGCAAGTACTTGAAAGACGTGATCACGATAATTCGGAAAATTTAAAGCGTGCTAAAGTAAGAAACGTAATTGGTGACCGAAAACTAAATGAGGCCCTACAAAACTGGAACACTCAACTTTTAGATGAAGCATATGTTGAGTATCGCTTAGATGATGTCTAAAAATGCTAGTTCTCGTCTTCTTGTAACATCTGGAGAACCTGCAGGTATTGGCCCAGACCTCATTATCAAGTTACAACAAATGGATCATAATTATAATCTAACGGTAATTGGTGATCCTGATCTTCTAAAAAAACGTGCCGAATTATTATCAATACCAATAGATATCGAGATTATCTCTGAAAAAAATACTTCTAATGAAATAATTGATAATAAATCTTTAAAAGTTCTGCCAGTAAAATTAAATACTGATAGCAAGCCAGGTGTGCTAGATGTAAGAAATGTAGATTACGTTATAAAAATGATAAAAATGTCTTGTCAATATTGTCTGGAAAATAATTTTGATGCACTCATTACAACGCCAGTACAAAAATCTATTATTAACGATGCCGGAATAAAATTTAGTGGTCATACAGAATATATGGCAAAAGAATATAACGTTGACTTACCCGTTATGTTACTTGACTGTGAAGGATTTAGAGTCGCACTTGTCACGACACATATGCCTCTAACTGACGTCCCAAAATATATCACTGAAAAAAGAATAGAAAAAGTAATCAAGATCGTTATTAATGAGATGAAAAATAAGTTTTCCATTGAATCTCCAAAAATTACTGTTTGTGGTTTAAACCCGCATGCGGGAGAAGATGGATATCTAGGTAGAGAGGAAAAAGAATACATTAAACCCGTTATCAATAAATTTATTAAAAAAGGCTACGATGTGTCTGGACCTATTCCTGCTGACACTGCGTTTCGAGAAGAAAAAAGGGGGAAGACGGATGTGTTTATTTCTATGTATCATGATCAAGGATTACCAGTACTCAAAACATTCGGTTTTGGCGAAACTGTTAACATAACACTCGGATTACCAATTATTAGGACTTCAGTCGACCACGGAACTGCTCTTGAAATTGCTGGTACTGGTAAAGCCGAATGTAGTAGTTTACTTGCTGCTATAAATATGGCGAATAAAATGATCAAGAATAATCATAAACAGTAAATCACGAAAAATCTTTAGAAGAAAATAAATGCAATCTGATTCACATTATTTAAAAAAAAGATTCAGCCAAAACTTTCTAGAAGATAAAAGTGTAATTGAAAAAATTATAAATATAATAAATCCAGAAAAAAATGATCATCTTATTGAGATTGGTCCAGGAAAAGGCGCACTTACAGTACCAATTATAAAATTTGTAAAAAAAATTGATGTCATTGAAATTGATAAGCAATTGGTAAAATTATTAAAAGACAACATAGATGATAAAAAGCTTACTATTCATGAATATGACGCTCTTAAATTTGATTATTCAAAATTTAAAAATAGAAACCTGAGATTAATTGGAAATCTACCATACAATATAAGCACGCCTCTCTTATTTTATCTTCTATCGTACAAGAATATTATAAAGAATATGTTTTTTATGTTACAAAAAGAAGTTGTTGAAAGAATATGTGCACGACCTGGTACAAAAGAATATGGTCGCTTGTCAGTTATGATTCAACATTGCTGTGAAGTTGAATCAATGCTAGAAATAAAGCCAGATGCTTTTTACCCAAGTCCAAATGTTGATTCAGCAATAGTTAAAATAACACCTTTATCTAAAACAAAATATAAATTAATTAATGATGAGAACTTTAAAACAATAGTGAGAGAAGCATTCTCACAAAGACGAAAAACTATACGTAATGCATTAAAAATGTTTTTGAATGAGGATGATATAAAAGCAGCGGGTATAGATGCCAACGTTCGTGCGGAAAAATTAGAAATAAAAGACTTCGTCGAACTATCAAATTTATACCAAGTTAAGAACTAGTCGAACGAAAAATAACTTTTTTGTCTGACTTTTAAATAAAATTATATTAAAATCTTTTACATGTTTATCTTCATTCTTTGCAGAGACTTATTCATGTTATCATCAGTTGTTTAATTAATATTGATTGTCTATTCTTTTGAAATCAATACTACATAGCCTTATATCAAAAATTGATACATTTACGGAATATAGTGGTAAATGTGTTTCCCTGCTGGTAATCATACTTGTATTCATTGTTGGATATGACGTATCAATGCGTTATCTTTTTAATAGTGGATCAGTTGCTATTCAAGAACTTGAATGGCATTTATTTTCAATTATTTTCTTATTTGGTTCAGCATACACATTAAAACATAATGAACATGTTAGACTGGATATTCTGTATAACAGCAAACTAATAAATGAAAGGATGCGCCTTTGGTTTGATGTGTTAGGTACGCTTATATTTCTTTTGCCATTTTGTGTTCTCATTATCATTAGTGCATGGCCTTTTGTAATGCAAGCATACATACATGCTGAAATATCACCAGATCCTGGAGGTTTACCAGGTCGTTGGCTGATTAAAGCAGCAATTCCTATTGGTTTCTTTATGCTCTTAATTCAGGGTATTTCTGAGCTCTTAAAGAAGGTTTGTCTTGCACTGGAGAAGAGTAAATGACAGCTATTGTTGTATTAATGTTTCTCTCTCTAATGCTTTTATTATTAATGGGATACCCTGTTGCTTTTACATCAGGATTTGTCGCGCTCGTATTTGGTCTGATATTTCTGGGCGTTGATTTCTTTACACTTCTGCCTCTTCGTATTTGGGGAATCCTAACAAATTTTACGTTACTTGCGGTCCCATTATTTATTTTTATGGGGATTGTATTAGATCGTTCTGGTATAGCAGAAGATTTGCTGGAAACGATGGGAAAATTATGTGGAAAGTTAAATGGAGGATTAGCTTTCTCTGTTGTAATTGTTGGCGCGATGCTTGCGGCAACGACTGGTGTTGTTGGTGCGACAGTTGTAACAATGGGTATCATTGCCTTACCAACCATGCTTAAACATAATTACTCTGCATCTTTAGCATCAGGAACTATTGCGGCTTCCGGTACGTTAGGTCAAATTATCCCTCCAAGTATTATCTTAATACTTCTTGGAGATGTAATGGGTGTTCCTGTAGGTCGTTTATTTGTTGGATCAATAATTCCAGGATTGCTATTAGTAAGTCTTTTCATTGCATATATACTTATCTACTCTTGGTATAAACCAAGTGTCGCGCCTGCATTGAATGTAGAGAATAATAATTTCAATTTTTTACAACTATTGAGTACCGTTTTTCCTCCACTCTTGCTAATACTTGCTGTTCTTGGCTCTATATTTTTTGGTATTGCAACACCAACAGAATCAGCTTCCGTTGGAGCCATTGGTGCATTAATACTCGCCGGTTGTCATAGAAGACTCAATTTAAAAAATCTTAATGAATCAATGCGACACACAACAAAACTTACTAGCATGGTGTTTATGATCTTAATTGGTGCTACCGCTTTTGGTCTTGTATTTAGAGGGATAGGTGGAGACAGACTAGTTTTGGATGTAATGTCTAATTTACCTGCGGGTGTATGGGGATTCCTATTTGTCAGTATGTTGCTTATTTTCATTCTTGGATTTTTTCTAGACTTTTTACAAATATGCTTCATCGTTATACCTATTCTGGCTCCAATCGCAGTTGGATTTCAAATTGACTTACTTTGGTTTGCGATATTAATTGCCATTAATCTACAAACGTCTTTTTTAACTCCTCCTTTTGGGTTTTCATTATTTTATTTGAAAGCAGTTGCGCCACCTAGTATCAATATAAAAAATATATATTCGGGAATTATTCCTTTTGTGTTAATACAATTAATAACGATATTACTAATTGTGCTTATACCTGATTTAACAACATGGCTACCCGATCTTATGGATAGAGCCCACGGCTTATAGTAAAATCACACTTTTATAAATTCTTCAGTGCTTCAATTACTTTAGCTGTATTTGGCTTCACGCCGTGCCAAATAAAAAATGATTCTGCTGCCTGCTCAACCAACATACCAAGCCCATCAGCAGCTCTTAAGGCTCCATTTTCGATAGCCCATTTTATAAATACAGTTTTATCACTTGAATACATTAAGTCATAACAAAACGTATTTTTATTAATTATATTTCTAGAAACAGGAGGAACTTCTGATGATAGACTTAGTGAAGTTCCATTAATAATTACATCAAAAATATCATTAGGTAAAGTTTCGTAAGAGAATGATTTTATATCAATTTTATTTTTGAATTTTTTTTCTAGTTCTTCCGCACGTGATAACGTGCGATTTACAATTACAATATTCTTAATTTCTTCTGGCACTAATCTTTCGATTATTGATTTAACTGTGCCGCCCGCTCCTAATATTAGGATACTTTTATTTTGTAAGTTAATGCCATAATTTTTCCTCAAATCATTAATAAATCCCTCTCCGTCGGTCGTATCACCAATAATATTAGTTTCGGTATCGAATTTAATAGTATTTACCGAGCCAGATTCTAGGGCTCGGCTTGTTATTTCTGTACATAACTTATAAGCATTTTCTTTAAACGGCACTGTAATATTTAAACCTTTGCCGCCTTGTGAGCTAAATAAATTAACATACGTTGAAAGCTCATCATTAGGAACTTCAATAGCGTTGTATTCTAATGTTATTCCCATTTCTTTAGCGAATAACAAATGTATTTGAGGAGATTTGCTGTGTTTAACGGGATTACCTAACACGGCATAATTTGCAACTGAAGGATTGTTTATGAGTTCGTTAACCACAACGATTATTAGTTTGCTATTTTCAACTTAAAACTCTAGTCGCCAGTTCGTTCGACTAAACCGCCTTTAAGACAATAAGCATCAATACCTCGCTCACTCAACAAAAAAGCTGCCGCGGAACTTCGACGACCACTATCGCAATAAACTATGTATTTCTTTTTTGTATCCAGTGTAGCGGCCTTTATTCTTAAAGTAATAAGAGGAATATTGATACTTCCTTTCATCCCAGAATCCTTATGCTCTGATTCAAGTCTAACATCAATCCATATTGCTGTTCCTTCATTAACCATTGCATCTGCTTCTTCCCCAGTTAACCAACTCAACATAGGCTCTTTTAATAATTCATTGAAGTCATCTTTAGATAAACGCATTAACGAACCGCTTGTTTCCATAACTACATTTGCATTTCGTTTAGCATCAGATAACAAGGCCTCCTCTCCAAATGAACCTCCAACTGAGATTGTTGCAAGAGTAAGAGGAGTTCCTGTCTTTGAATTTCGAGTAACCTTGCATTTTCCCTGCTTAATGATGTAATAATAATCACCATCCTCACCTTGCTTAATTACCTCTGTACCTGCTTTGACTGGCATCTCTTGCATGCGCATAAACATTGTCTGAATATTGGCAGGAGGTACTTGTAGAAAAGCTTTAGACTGCAGAATACTCGTCATCCAATCAGCTTCTTCATCATTTTCACTTGATGAATCGGCCGCATGTATGTCTGATACTTCAATACCGGACAATTGATCCCAAGTTAATAAAATGTCGAGTAAATCACTATCAATTCTAATTAAACTACAATCTGTTTTTGCTTTTGCCGTTTGCTTTCTTGGTTGCCGATTTGCAATAGCATGTTTTGCTTTTTCAGTGCCTGCTTCAACAACATAACCAGCGGTACCCGTAACCTCGGTATTTTCTGAAGCGCTTTCAATCGAAGATACTTCCACCTGTCCCTCAACAATGTATATTGCTTTTTTATCATTATCTCCAGCTTTAAAAATAACTTCCCCGGCAGAAACAGTCTCAACAAAAGTTTTGCCCGCTAGTTCATCAAAATTCTCAGCCTTAAGTGAATTTGCTGGAACAAAGTTTTTTAATACTGTTTTATCAATTGGTTCAGACATTTATCCGTATCCTTCAAACTATATTAATACATATTATATTACAGTTAGCATAATTAATGTATTTACCTTAATAAAAAACCTGCTGTGCTTGAAACACAGCAGGTTATTTTCTAAATAAAAAGAATCTTAAATATCGTAGCCCCTTTCATTATGTAAAACGATATCGAGACCTTCAGTTTCTTCATCTTCATCAACTCTCAAACCAACGATTATATCCACTAATTTTAAAATAAAGAAAGTCGCCACAGCACACCAAACTACAGTTGCTATAACTCCAACGGCCTGTGTTCCAAGTTGGGAGGTAATGGAATAAACTTCTTCTCCTTCATATAAACCACCAAAAGAATTTGAATAAAAAACAGCGGTCAACAGACAGCCTAAAATACCACCAACGCCGTGAACCGGAAATACATCGAGTGAATCATCAATTTTTAATACTCGTTTGATGTATTGAGTCGCAAAATAACAAACAACACCAGCTGATATACCAATAACAAGGCCGCCAACTGGTCCAACAAAACCTGACGCTGGTGTTATGGTACCTAATCCAGCCACCATGCCTGTAACAATACCAAGAACAGTTGGTTTGCCAGATTTGTACCACTCACATACCATCCAAGCTAATGAACCAGCCGCCGCAGAGATATGAGTCACTGCCATTGCCATTCCTGCGTTACTGCCTGCTGAAACCGCACTGCCGGCATTAAAACCAAACCAGCCAACCCATAACATTGATGCACCCGCAACGGTTATTGCCATATTGTGCGGAGTCATCGGTGTTCCAGGAAAACCGCGACGATTACCAAGGACAATTGCGGCAACAATTGCGGCAACACCGGCATTGATATGAACAACAGAGCCACCGGCGAAATCAAGAAAACCTATATCACCAAGCCAACCGCCACCCCAAACCCAATGACAGACTGGTGCGTAAACAAGTGTTAGCCATAATGCTGTAAACCAGAGCACAGATGAAAACTTCATTCTTTCAGCAAAACCTCCGACTACTAAAGCTGGGGTGATAATGGCGAATGTCATCTGAAACATAAAGAAGAGAATTTCTGGTATTGTGCCATTCTCTGTATCTAAACCTACATCAGAAAGCATTATATTTCCAAGACCAACGATCTTGTTTAATGTCTCACCCCCGTTACCAAAGGCTAAACCATAGACAAATACCAACCATAATATCGATACCAAACATGCGATGGCAAAACACTGCATTAACACTGATAGCACATTTTTGGCGCGAACAAGGCCAGAATAAAATAAAGCGAGTCCGGGCAACGTCATAAATAGCACTAGTGCAGTCGAAGTTAAAATCCACGCGGTATCGCCGCTATCTACCTCGGCAAATACTAAACTTGGAAATAATGAAATTAGTAATATTAAAATCCGACTCATTTAATTCCCCCTGGTTATCCCTAAAATACTCTCTAGATTTAACAATTATATATTTAAATTTTAAGTTCTTTGATGAAAATCATTCTGGTTGTTATATGGCTGAGCTGCCCGTCTCACCTGTTCTGATTCGCACCACCTGATTGAGTTCATAAACAAATATTTTACCATCGCCAATTTTCTGTGTGTTCGCAGACTTTGAAATAGCCTCAATTACAGCATCAAGTTGATCATCATCAATAGCTACTTCTATTTTTATTTTTGGCAGAAAATCAATGACGTACTCAGCCCCTCGATATAGTTCGGTGTGGCCTTTTTGTCTTCCAAAACCTTTTGTTTCGGTTACTGTCATTCCCTGAACACCGATCTCCGATAATGCCTGTCGTACATCATCCAATTTAAATGGTTTAATTATGGCGCTTACAAGTTTCATAAAAACACTCCGTAAGAATTATTATTGCAAGAAATTTTTAGCATATTAACGCAGTACCTCCACCAAAAGTAGTTAATTTTCAGTTGAAATCAGCCTTTTTTTACTATGAGCATTTAAAGCAGTTTATTCGAATAACCATATAAACTGATAAATTTTGATAAAAAAAAACGGGTCGTGAGACCCGTTTAATCTTTGGGGAGGAAAGTTATTTAAATCTGACTACAAGATGTAACCTCTCTCATTGTGAGAATTAACATCGAGGCCTCCAACTTCTTCTTCTTCATCTACTCGTAGACCCATGACTGAATCTAGGATCATTAATATGATAGAAGTTAAAACGCCTGTATAAATTATCGTAAATAAAACGCTCTTTATTTGGATCCAAACCTGAGCAGACATAGTAACGTCTAGACCAGAACCACCCCATACAGATGATGCACAAACTCCGGTCAAAATAGCGCCAATAATACCGCCAACAGCATGCACTCCAAATACATCGAGAGAATCGTCATAACCCATTGCACGCTTTATAGTTGTGGAAGCAAAGAAGCATCCGAAACCAGCCGCGGCTCCAATTAATAGCGCTCCCTGGGGACCCGCGCTACCTGAAGCTGGTGTTATTGCGACTAGTCCGGCAACTGCGCCTGTAATAATGCCCAGAACACTCGGCTTTCCATGACTATTCCATTCGGCAATCATCCAAGCTAATGCAGCGGTTGCGGTTGCAATCTGTGTTACTAACATTGCCATACCTGTAACCCCGTCTGCTGCCAATTCTGAACCTGCATTAAAACCAAACCAGCCAACCCATAACATTGAGGCACCAATTACTGATAGAGTTAAATTATGAGGAGGCATAGCAGTTTCAGGATAACCCTTACGTTTGCCAAGCATGATTGCAGCAACGAGTCCTGCGATACCAGCATTAATATGTACAACTGTACCGCCAGCAAAATCAAGAACGCCCCAATCCCAAAGTAGGCCGCCGTCTCCAGCCCAAACCATATGAACCATTGGGAAATAACAAATGGTTACCCAAAGCGCCATGAAAACCATCATAGTTGAGAATTTCATTCTTTCAGCAAAAGCCCCAACTATAAGAGCAGGGGTTATGATCGCAAAAGTTAATTGGAATGTAGCAAATACAGATTCAGGAATTGATCCAGAAATAGAATCAACAGAAATGCCCTGTAAAAAAGTATTGCCAAGACCACCGACAATAGAATTCAAATTAACAACGCCTGCTTCCATTCCCGTTGTATCAAAGGCCATGCTATAGCCATATACAACCCAAATTACGGTAACCATGCAACATATTGCAAAACACTGCATCAAAACTGAAAGCACGTTTTTACTCCTGACCATACCAGCATAAAATAAACTCAAGCCTGGTATAGTCATCATTAAAACTAATACGGTTGCAGTAAGCATCCAAGCGGTATCGCCTGAATTCAATTCATCAGCTAAAACAAGCGATGGTGCTAACAAGGTAATAAAACCGAGCACAGTGCCTGATAAGCCTTTCTTGTTAAATAAAGCACTTAATAAACGTTTCACTATTTTATCTCCTTAAGAAATTAGATTTAGATCGCTTCATCACCTGTTTCACCAGTACGAATACGCACAACCTCTTCAAGACTAGATACAAAAATTTTCCCGTCACCAACCTTGCCAGTTCCGGCGGCTTTTGTAATTGATGACACTGCATTTTCAACTTTGTCATCAGTCACTGCGCACTCGAGCTTTATTTTAGGCAAAAAATCAACAACGTACTCTGCACCACGATAAAGTTCCGAATGCCCTTTTTGACGACCGAAACCTTTTATTTCTGTCACCGTCATACCTGCCACACCTGCTTCAGTCAGAGCATCCTTCACATCATCTAATTTAAAGGGTTTGATAATTGCTGTTATCAATTTCATATAAAAATCTCCGTAAAAATAAAAGGTTTCATTAAAAAACTAATTAGAAGCTAGTTGATACTGAAAAAACAAATGCATCTGGTGAATCTTCACCTCGCACCCAGAATTCTTTAGTATCACTTACATCAAAGTAGTAACTTGCGTCGAATGTAAATATGCCTACGTCCTTACTTACACCAACGGAAGCATGGGAATAACTCGTTCCAGCTCTCGCTTCGTCATCGTTATTTTGGTAACCAAATTGAAAGGCGAGACTAAAATCACCGGGAAGTGATAAACCTAAATCAAATGTATAGTAAGTTGCGTCTCCAACTTCACCAAAATAATCAGGGGTATAAGCAATGCCAAAACCTAGGCTTGGTGCCATTGCCCCTTCAAGGGTGTAACCAACTCCTGCATAAATATCAACAAAATCAAAATCACCGCCTGAATCATCAGAATCTTTTACGCCAGGGTACCAATAATATAGTGCACCCACGTCCCAACTGACTCCATTTGGTAGATCGCCTCCAACTCCACCATAAAAATCAATTTCTATGTTTGCTGAGTTACCAAAATCTACATTAGAAGCCCATGTACCTATATAAAAACCTGATTCATGTGACATATCAAATCCACCTTGGATAGCTGCACCATCAGCTGTTTGGCTTCCGCCTCTATATATATAGTCACTGAAATAACCAACGTTGGCACTAAACTCAATCGGCGAATCTTCTGCAAGAACTGGTGTCGATACCAAAAGACCAAGACATGTGAGTAATTTTAAATATAACTTCTTCATTTTTTTTCCTCTCTGTTCAATTGTGTTATCTTCACTAAAGGTTGAATTAACCTATCTAGCTCTTATTAATGCATCTTGCGTGCCAACTTTTTTTTATTTATTAAAATCAATTAATTAGAGAATATTTTTGAAAAATGAGAGAAAAAATAAGCTTTTTTGCCATAATTTTTTGCACAAAAAAAGGTGCTATGCACAAACTTGGTGCGAAAAATGAAATAACGTAAGTGGACTGTCATTATTAAAAATTTAAAATGACAGACATAACAATCCAAACATAAGATTTATAAAATTGGTCAAAACATATGTTAAAAGAAAAAATTGAAGCAATAGTCTCAGATATCTCAAAGGTCTTACCAGAAGACATCGACTTATTAAAAGAAGATATTGAAAAAAATGTCCGAGCCACATTAAATACTGCATTTACAAAAATGGAGCTTGTAACACGTGAAGAATTTGATATTCAAGCATCTTTGTTAAGCCGAACACGTGAAAAACTGGAAGCATTACAAAAAAAATTATCAGAAATGGAAAAACAATTAGAAGAAAAATAAATATGAAAAATAAACAATATGATATCAGTATTGATACGGAGATAAGCTACGTTTCTGAACAGTCGCTCCCCGAAGAAGGTCGATATGTATTTGCATATACGATCACAGTTACCAATACTGGACAAACCGCGGCAACATTACTACGTCGTCACTGGTTAATTACTGATGCTAACTGTAAAGTGCAAGAAGTTAGAGGTGAAGGTGTTGTTGGAGTGCAGCCACATATCATGCCGGGAGAATCTTATGAATACACTAGCGCAGCAATATTAGAGACACCGGTTGGCTGTATGCAAGGATCATATGAGATGATTGCTGATGATGGTATAGAATTTGATGCACCAATACCTGTATTTAATCTCGCAGCGCCAAATACTCTCCATTAGAAATGAGCACCTATGCAATAGGTGATATCCAGGGTTGCTACTCCGAACTTCAAAGTCTACTGAACGAAATAAACTTTGATCAAAGAAAAGATGAGCTTTGGTTAACTGGTGATCTAGTAAACAGAGGACCACAATCACTGCAGACACTTCGTTTTATCAAATCTCTTGGAGATAATGCGAAAGTTGTGCTCGGCAATCATGATTTACATTTACTTGCAGCAGCAAATAATATTCGTCCATTATCAAAAAAAGATACAATTGATGAAGTTTTAATTGCTGATGATATTGATGAATTGATGAGTTGGCTTAAAACCCGTCCCTTTCTGATATCAGATTCAAATTTAAACTTTACTATGATTCATGCAGGTCTTGCACCACAGTGGTCCTTAGAAAAAGCAAAGTCGCTTGCTATGGAGTGTGAATTAATTTTACAAAGTGAAAAAATGAATGATTTATTGCTAGAAATGTATGGAGATACACCCAATATTTGGAATGACTCACTAAATGACTTTGCAAGACAAAGATTTATTATCAATTGTTTTACTCGCATACGCTTTTGTAAAAACACTGGTGAAATTGAATTGAACACAAAAGTAGCACCTGGAAAACAAAGTAAAAATCTACTACCTTGGTACTCTCTACCAAATAGAGAAACTAGAGATACAAAAATAATTTTTGGCCATTGGTCGACAATACATTTAGGGAATGAAAAAAAATTCAAAAAGTACAATGTATATCCTCTTGATACGGGCTGCTTGTGGGGTGGGCAATTATCAGCCATGAGATTGGAAGATGAGAAAATTTTTGCTGTTCCATCTCAACAAAAAATTATTTGAACATAAACATCATCTTCTTTCTAATATTGTAAAACTATAATCGAATTCGTTTTCTTCATCTGCATTAAAGTTTTTTCTTTTCACTTCTTTCCACTGATTGCGATTATATTTTGGAAAGAATGTATCTCCATTTAAATCAGCATTTATCTCTGTAATAAAAAGCCTCTCTGCTTTAATTAACGTCTGTGAATACAAGTTTGCTCCGCCCATAACAAATAATTCATCTTCCTTATCGCAATATGAATAAACTTGATCTAAAGTATTTTTTATAGTGCAGCCCTCAGCGATATAATCTTTATTGCTTGTAAGCACTATATTTTCACGACCAGGTAATACTCTTCCTATAGATTCATGTGTCTTTCTACCCATCAAAATAGGTCTACCCATTGTTATTTTTTTGAAGTTTTTTAAGTCATCTGGAATACGCCATGGTAATGCGCCGTCCGCACCAATTAATTGATTTCGATCCATTGCAACAATTATTGATAAACGCATAATTTTAAACTAAGAAACTCATGACTATTTTATCAAACAGCTATAGGTGCTGATATTTTTGGATGTGTCTGATAATTTATTAATTCAAAATGTTTGTACTGAAATTTGAAAATATCATCAATTCCAGTATTCAATCGCATCTCAGGTAACGCAAAAGGTTTTCGTGTCAATTGCTCGTCTACTTGTTCTAGATGATTAAGATATAAGTGCGCATCGCCAAAAGTATGCACAAACTCGCCTAGACCAAGTTTAGCTACTTTGGCAATCATCATTAACAATAATGCATAAGAAGCGATGTTAAAAGGGACACCAAGAAATATATCAGCACTCCGTTGATAAAGTTGACATGATAATTTGCCATTAGCGACGTAAAATTGAAAAAAAGCATGGCAAGGCGCTAAAGCCATATTATCTATTTCGCCAACATTCCAAGCACTGACAATTAAACGTCTAGATTCTGGATTATCTTTTATTTGGCTTATAACATTTTTAATCTGATCTATTGTGCCGTCATTTGTCTGCCATGAGCGCCATTGTGCGCCGTAAACAGGTCCTAAATCACCAGAGGCATCTGCCCACTCATTCCAAATTGTGACTCCATTATCATTGAGATACTTAATATTGGTATCACCTTTCAGAAACCAAAGTAATTCATAAATTATCGATTTGAGATGTATTTCTTTTGTTGTAACTAAAGGAAAGCCGTCATTCAGGTCAAATCGCATTTGATATCCAAATACGCTTAGTGTGCCTGTGCCGGTACGATCTTTTTTCTTTATTCCTTCCGACTTAACGTGACGTAGTAAATCTAGATATTGTTTCACTGATCCCTCATCATTTTTAAAATATTTAATTAGTTTTCTTTTTATAAGCCATCATCAAGAATAAAAAACCAAAGATTATCATAGGTATGGAAAGAAGTTGTCCCATTGTTAGCCAATCAAACACTATATATCCAATATGCTGGTCCGGAACTCGAACAAACTCAACGAAAAACCTGATCGTACCATAACAAAATAAAAATAAACCTGACACAGCCTTTACAGGTCTTGGAGTTTTAGTAAACCACCAAAGAATTATAAATAAAACAATACCCTCAAAAAATGCTTCATAAAGCTGTGATGGATGTCTTGGAATATTACCTGCAGATGGATCGGGGAATATCATTGCCCAAGGTAAATTACTTGGTGATCCCCAAAGCTCTCCATTAATAAAATTTCCAATTCTTCCACAACCAAGTCCAATGGGAATAACTGGTGCAATAAAATCAGTGAGTTTAAAAAATGATGCATTTATTTTTTTACTAAATAACCAAGTAGCGAAAATTACACCTATTAATCCGCCATGAAATGACATGCCTCCTTTATGAATATAAAAAATTTCGATTGGTTGTGTTAAATAGTAATCAAGATTATAAAAAATGATTGAACCGAGGCGACCTCCGATAATAATTCCAAGCATTACAAAAAAAACCAAATCGGCAATTTGATCATTTTTCAATAATAATTCAGATCGAGATGAACGAAATCGCAATAAAATCCACGCAAATAATATACCAATAACATAACTAACGCCGTACCAATGTATTGATACAAAACCTAAATCCAATGCAACTGGATTAATATTAGGATAGGTCATCATGATGAATAAATATTAACACGTAAAAAAAATGAGTAGGTTAGCAAAGATTATATAAGTTACTGTAAAAACTAGCCTAAAGATTGATTGAAAGCGTGCAAAAATAACAAAAAAAGATAAAAAATAGTCTTTAAATAAAGGAAAAATACTAAAAAAAAAGGCTCAAAACTTGATTTAGTCACTAAAAACAAGAATGATACACAATCTCAATTGAGATTTTTTTTGCACTGCAACATAAGAAACGATACTTTTTATAAAAAATTATTGGTTATTTAAGTAGTTAGACCAATATCTTTGCAAAAATCAACGTAGACGGCTTCATCGAGAACAGGAAATCACCGTCTGTAAAACCACATAAATATAACCTAGAAAAAGAGGTGCCTTAAGTAATGGTTACAGAAAATAAAAAATTGCAGCAATGGGTAGATGACAAGATAAAACTTTGTCAGCCAGATGACGTCGTTTGGTGTGATGGCTCAGAGGAAGAGTGGTCAAGAATGTGGGACATTCTAGTTAAAGGCGGAACTGCAAAAAAACTCGACGAAAATAAACGTCCCAACAGTTATTACATTCGCTCTGTTCCAGCTGACGTGGCACGAGTTGAAGATCGCACTTTCATCTGCTCTGAGAAGGAAGAAGATGCAGGACCTACAAATAATTGGTGCGCACCAACTGAAATGCGAGGAACATTAGATAAATTATTCACTGGCTGCATGAAAGGACGCACTATGTATGTCATACCGTTTAGCATGGGTCCAATTGGTTCTGATATTGCAAAAATTGGAGTAGAAATTTCTGACTCTCCTTATGTTGTAACTAATATGCATATCATGGCCCGTGTTGGTAAAAAAGTCTTAGATGTTTTAGGTACAGATGGCGAATTTGTTCCTTGTCTGCATTCAGTAGGAGCACCATTGGCTGAAAATGAAAAAGATGTGCCTTGGCCGTGTAACCCTGATAATCGATATATTGTTCACTATCCGGAAACTCGAGAAATCTGGTCATTTGGGTCAGGTTATGGAGGTAATGCGCTACTTGGTAAAAAATGTTTAGCATTACGAATAGCATCGACAATGGCAAGAGATGAGGGTTGGCTAGCAGAACATATGTTAATTCTTAAATTAACAAACCCTGAAGGAGTTGTTAAGTATGTTGCTGGTGCATTTCCAAGTGCATGCGGTAAAACAAATTTAGCAATG
>CAJWRJ010000011.1 GCA_913046215.1 uncultured Legionellales bacterium
ATTCAAAAAGGCTAGTAACGTCTCTAACTTTTAGGGTGGTGCTTTCTATTTTGTTGTTCATTTCCTTGCTAATTGGTCTTAAATTTGGGCTTATATCTCCCCATGGCTTAGGTTTTTAGCTACATATGGTGCGCGGGGGCAGGCGCTTAACGAAAAACAAATGCCTTAAATTTTTTGACTTAATCTATACCCAATAAACAAAAACAAATAGGCCTAGCCAAACAACGTCAACAAAATGCCAGTACCAAGCTACGGCTTCAAATGCAAAATGATTATGCTCAGAAAAGTGACCTAACATTGATCTAACCAAAATAACAGCTAGCATTGTAGCGCCCATGGTTACATGAAACCCATGAAACCCTGTTAACATAAAGAAAGTTGATCCATAGACCCCTGATTTAAGCGTTAGGTCTAATTCATGATAAGCATGCCCATACTCAGCAACTTGCAAATAAACAAAGATAATACCTAACAACACCGTAGCTGCTAACCACCAACAGAGTGCGGAGCGATTTCCTTTCTTTAAAGCCCAATGTGCAAAGGTGACGGTTGCGCCGCTGGTTAAAAGAATTGCTGTATTCCACGCAGGAATATCCCAAGCAGGAATAACCTCCTTAATAGCTATATATTTAGATTCAAGCCCCGCAATTGTCATATCTGGCGTTGTTAACAAAGGCCAAACGGCTTGAAAATCGGGCCACAAAAACTGATTACTAACACTCTCCTCTAAACCTAGCCAAGGAATTGAAAGAACTCGTGTATAGAATAGTGCACCAAAGAATGCAGCAAAAAACATTACTTCAGAAAAAATAAACCAGGCCATACCCCAGCGAAAACTAATATCAACTTGTTCATTATATTTTCCAGCAATACTTTCATCTATAACATCTTTAAACCAACCGTAAAAAAGATAAATGATTGCTAAAATACCAAGAGCTAGAACATATTGGCCGCTACCAATATAACCATTTAACACCATGCCTCCGCCAATAAAGGCAACAAATAGTGCTAAGGTGCCAACGATAGGCCAGCGACTTGGTTCTGGTATAAAATATGTGTCGTTTGAATTAGACATAACTATTCCTCGCCTTAATTAATTATTTAACCATTATTTTTTATTGATTTTTTCTGGTCTATTATAGTTTTGGTAGCAACGTCTTCTGAAGCCTTAAAAAAAGTGTATGACAATGTCATTGTTGTAATCTTTTCGGGTAATTCTGAGCCAACTACATAACGAACGACCATTTCTTTCGTTTCTCCAGGGGCTAATGTCTGGTTCACGAAACAAAAACACTCGGTTTTATTGAAAAATAATGATGCTAGTTCAGGCGCAACGCTGGGTATTGCCTGTCCAACAACAGAATTAGTTGATTCATTTTTAACAATAAAAATTGCCTCAGCAATTTCACCTGGACGCACTCTTTGTTTAAACTTCTTCGCCTTAAAAGTCCAAGGTAAGTTTGGATTTACATTCGTATCGAACTCTACCGTTACCAATCTATCTGGATCAACATCTTCTATTTTTACTTCCGACTGGGATATTTGACCTGTTTTACCATTAATGCCTGTAACTTCACATAAAACATTATATATAGGCACCATTAAGTACCCAAAGCCAAACATTGCAACAGCAACTAAGCCAAGCTTTTTTGCAGTTTTTGTAGCATTATTTTTCATAAGATTCATGAAGAATAAAAATAAATAAAACCTGCATAGAGACCAATCGCTATTGATCCTAAAATAATAACTACTAGCATATTCTTCCTATCTAGTTCTTTTTTTTGCGATGTTTGCTCTTTTTTATCCATATCAAATACTATATTCATATTTAATTTTAAGAATGCGCTGTCGCATCAGTTACTTTTGGAGGCGTTGTAAAAGTATGAAAAGGTGGAGGTGATGGTAAGGTCCACTCCAAACCATGCGCTCCTTCCCAAACTTGATCTGTAGCCTTTTCCCCGCCACGAACACATTTTATAACCACCCAAACCAGTATTAATTGACTAGCGCCAAACACAAAACCACCTATGCTAATAATGCTATTCCAATCAGCAAACTGGACACTATAGTCTGGGATTCGTCTGGGCATGCCTGCTAAGCCAATAAAGTGCATTGGGAAAAACAACACGTTCACAGAAATTGTCGATATCCAGAAATGTAATTTTCCAAGCTTTTCGTCATACATATTTCCAGTCCACTTAGGCAGCCAAAAATATATCCCGCCAATAATCCCGAAGATAATGCCGGGCACAATTACATAATGAAAATGTGCGACAATAAAATAGGTATCATGATATTGAAAATCAACAGGAGTAATCCCCATCATCAAGCCAGAGAAGCCTCCAATTGAAAACATAAATAAAACACCAATTGCAAAAAGCATTGGAGTTTCAAAAGTCATTGAACCACGCCACATTGTTGCCATCCAATTAAATATCTTAACTCCGGTTGGAACGGCTATTGACATCGTGGCATACATAAAAAATAGCTCGCCAGTTAAAGGCATGCCTACAGTAAACATATGGTGTGCCCATACGAAAAATGACAAAAATGCAATTGATGCTGTTGCATAAACCATCGACGTGTAACCAAACAAAGGCTTACGAGAAAATGTTGGAATTATTTGAGAAATCACACCAAATGAAGGTAACACTAAAATATAAACCTCAGGATGGCCAAAAAACCAAAATATGTGTTGGAACATAACGGGGTCGCCACCACCTGCGGCATCAAAAAATGCAGTACCAAAATACTTATCTGTTAACAGCATTGTGACTCCACCAGCTAATACAGGCATCGCCGCTATTAAAAGAAATGCTGTTATTATCCACGCCCATACAAATAAAGGTAGCCTCATGAAAGTCATTCCGGGTGCGCGCATATTAAAAACCGTCGCGATAATATTAATTGCACCCATGATTGAAGAAATTCCAAGGAAGTGAACCGCAAACACTAAGTAGGGAAATCCATCGCCTAATTGTAATACAAGCGGAGGATACATAGTCCACCCACCTGCCGGCGCTCCACCCTGCATAAAAAAAGTTGACAATAATAAAGTGAAAGCAAAAGGCAATATCCAAAAACTCATATTATTCATGCGCGGCAATGCCATATCAGGAGCACCGATCATAAGTGGCACCATCCAATTGGCGAGACCTACACCAGCTGGCATCAAGGCCCCAAAAATCATCACCAAGGCATGCACTGTTACCATAGAATTATAAAATTGAGGATCAACGTATTGTATCCCAGGTTGAAATAACTCAGCTCGAATTACCATAGACATAGCGCCGCCAACAAAAAACATTATCAAAGCAAACACCAAATACATGGTGCCTATATCTTTGTGATTTGTAGAAAAAAGCCATCGGCCTATTCCGGATGGTTTATGATCATGGTGATCGTCATGAATGACTGCTTCGCTCATAATTTTTACCTTTTATATAATTTGTTATTTTAATAAATATCGTTTAAGTATAATTAAATCTATTTTCTATCTCATTGCTTTTACATCGGATGGCTGAATAACATCTTTAACAGTGTTGCCCCAAGAATTTCTTTCATGGGTCATTGCCGCTGCTATATCTGCATCGTTCAATATGTCTTTAAAAGCCGGCATCATATTTTTTCCGTTAAGAATTAACATAATCATTTCAGACGCATCTGTGTTATTCACAATAGCACTCCCGCTTAAAGCTGGAAACAAGCCTTCAACACCTTGGCCTTCTGCCATATGACAGGCAGTACAATTTGCAGCATACACATCTTTGCCTTTCTCTAATAATTCGTCTTTAGTCCACTCCCTCTCTGCGCCTTCTGCTGCTGCAAGTTGCATTGTTTTTTGTTCTTCAACCCATACAGCATATTCGGCTTTGGGAACCGCCTCGACAACAATTGGCATAAATGCATGATCTCTACCACAAAGCTCCGCACACTTACCGCGGTAAACTCCTGGCTCCTCAATATAAGTCCAATTGTCGTTTATAAACCCTGGAATTGCATCACGCTTCCAACCTAAAGCAGGTACCCACCAATCATGAATTACATCTGCTGCGGTTGTAAGTATTCGTATTTTTGTGTTTATAGGAAGTACAACACGGTTATCAACGTCCAATAAATAGTTTTCGATAGTTTTCGGATCGATGCCTGAACCTAGCTGTCTTGCATCATTGCTATCTTTAGACATAGAACTAAAGAAACTAATATCGTCATCGAGATAGTCATATTTCCACTTCCACTGGTAACCCGTAACCTTGATTGTCATTTCAGCATCGCCCGTTTGTTCCATAAAAACTAAAGCTTTTGTTGCAGGGATTGCCATAACAACAAGTATAATAATTGGAATTATCGTCCACGTAATTTCGGCTGTAGTGCTATGATGAAACTGTTCAGCGACCGCGCCTTTAGATTTTCTATGGTGATATATCGACCAACACATAACAGAAAAAACAACTACACCAATCGCAGTAACAATGTACAAAATTTGCATGTGAAGTCCGTAGACCATTTTACTTGTTGGTGTAACGCCCTCGGTAAGATTAAGCACATTCATATAATCAGCCAAAGCTGCTTCACTTATAATTAATAACGAGAATGCAGTTATTCCAAATATAATTTGTTTTAATTTATTGAAAAACATTACAACCTTCCTCTGTGATTATGATCTTCATTTTATTTAACTCTTAATTATTTTATTAAGTTCGATTGCTAAACGTTGGCGTTCTTGTTCATTCAAAAATTTTCCAATTTCAAGTTGCCTCCCATGCGATCGCAAAAGTAATCGGCTCGGGTACCAATTGTTCCATGAACGCTCAAGCACAATTTGTGCCCATGCCCTATCAAACTTGAATGTTTTTTCTGGTGACTTTCTACCTATTTCTACTCTTATATTATTTTCAGTAACACTTACAACTTCTTTAATATTACTGCGCCATGCGCTTATGTATAAAACCGCACCAAGAGCTGCTAGCTCTACTCCGGCAAATGGTAAAATAAGCGTGAGTCCTTGAGAGAAAAATCCCAAAGCTATACTAATTGTTATAAAAGATATGAAAAAATAAATTAACATTATTTGTTGCCATGGCATTGCTCTATTTGGCATAACCATAATAGTTTTTTCTATATTTTTTTCGTTTGTTAAATTAAAAAGCATATCTGTCAGCCGAGTTATTCTTATATAAACAAAAGTATTAATTAATTTTTCTTACATTATTAATTAGCCCTGAAGTAATTTCATTCTGGCTAAATAGTATTAAAAGAAGCGATATATTACCCTAACTTGACCCCTGTTTTAAATGTTAAATCTGCGAAATAAACGCCGGAGATACCTTTGTCGAAAGGTTGTCTAAATCAAAATTCGGATTATATGGTAAATCCGCTATATGAGGGCAGTTTATGCGTTTTTTTAAGGCCATTATCGTCTGATCTGGCGTTAAATATTCCTTATCTAGGTGATTGCTTACCCAGCCACAAAGCTTGATGCCTCTGCCTGCTATTGATTGCGCTGTTAATATTGCATGATTTATACACCCTAGCCTTAATCCAACTACTAAAATAACTGCTAGATTTAGAGACTCAACAAGATCCGGAAGAGTATATTCTTCGTTTAATGACATCTCCCAGCCGCCAATACCCTCCATAATCAAAATATCTGAGGCAGAATCTAGAGCATGATAATTTTTTATTATTTGATTATGGTCTATCGATTTATGCTCTAGCTCTGCCGCTATATGAGGTGCCGCAGGAAAACGAAAGACGAAAGGATTAACCGCTTCATAAGAAACTGAATGACTGCATTGTTTTTGAATTAATTTTGCATCATCATTAATTAACTTTCCGTTTATCATTTGTGCGCCTGATGCAACTGGCTTCATGCCAACAACGTCAAATCCTGCATTCTTCAAAGCAGCCATTATGGTAATTGTAGCTCGTGTTTTGCCAACTCCAGTATCTGTGCCTGTTATAAAAAAATTTGTCATTAATTATATTGATCTTTTGTTGCGCAATTTGTCTCTAACTTCATCTAATGGTATCGATGTATTGTTTGTATCTGGAGATCTCCACGCATGGCCATAGATAACCTCAAATGTTGCTGGAAGTTTATTATTTTCACGATATTGCTCGTAATACTCAAAAACTTTTTTTAACTTATTTTTGCCTGTTAATGACTTTCTTCTACCGTTATTTATATTATTTGCACCAATATTTTTCAATTCTCTCATTAACTGATGACAGTCATCGTACGTAAAAGTTATTATCTCTGTATTCAATACCGGCGAAATTAGGCTATTACGAACTAAAGCATCGCCTATATCATGCATATCAACAAAAGCATTAACATGTACATAATCATCAACACGACTCCAACAATCACGCAGCTCTTTTAAAGAGTCTGGGCCAAAACTAGAAAACAAAAAAACCCCGTTTTTCTTTAAAATTTGCTTAACGCCTGAAAAAATCAGATCAAGATCATTGCACCATTGTATTGTCAAGCCACAAAGAACGAGATCAAAAAAATTATCTTTAAAGGGTATGCTGTTTGCATCGGCACAAACAAAATGATCTTTAGAAAAAATAATTGGAGACTTTTTTTTTGAAATTTTTAGCATCTCTTCAGCGATATCGGCTTGAAAAATTTCTGCATTTTTATATTTGTTATGCAAAATTTTCGCTCCATAGCCAGTACCTGAACCTAAATCAAGAATTTTGGTTGGAATAATCTTCATCTGTTCTAGTGACTCAATCAGCCTGTCGGCTGTAATTTGTTGCAAAATCGAATATTCATCGTATGTATTTGCCGCTTTTTTAAATGCGGAACGAACGTTGTTTATGTTTTTTATGTATTTTTTATGATTAGATTCGTTCATTTAAAAATTTACTTATTCTATTATAGGTATCTTCTGGCTGGCTGATAAAAGCAGCATGCCCGCAATTATTTATTATTGAGATACAAAAATCGGAATTTAGTTTTTGAATTTGCTTGTTTATTTTTATTTTAACAAGAACATCATTTTGACCGTAAATAAAATGACATGGAATATTTATGGACGCTAATTCTTTTCTAAAATCTATCGTCTCTATCTCATTTAACCATGAGTTAAGAATTTGTTTATTTTTCTCCCGCGCCATATATTGTCGTATATACTTGGCAGTAGATGATGGATGAATATCGCCATAAGCTATCAAACCAGTGAAGTATTTTAATGCGCCAGTGTAATTGGATGATAATTTTTCCTTTAACCCTTCTAAGTCATCCTGACTAATGACATTAGGCCAATTATCTTGATTTGTGAAGCATGGCGAGCTTGCTATAAAGACAATGGCTCTTATTTTTGATGAAAAAGTTGCAGCTTTTAATGCTATTAAGCCGCCAACTGACCAGGCTACCAGCACAGAATCTTTGGTGATAGCATCGCTTAATGTTTTTGCTGTGGAATCAAAACTGACATCTTTTGATCTAAAAGAGGTGTCATATAAACAAGGCGCAAATATTTTGTTAAAGCAATTGAATTTACGACTAAAATCTTCCCAGACATGATTTGTCATCCCCCATCCATGTAAAAATGTACAGTCCATACTTTGTTAACAATCTCCGCTTTGAATATTTTTTATTGTGTTTAAAAGCAGAGTGATATCTTTTTTTGTGTGCGACGCAGTAATACTAATTCGCAACCTAGATGTATCTTTTGGAACAGTTGGGGGGCGTATTGCTGAAACCAGAATATTTTTTTCATAAAGCGCCTCACTTACTCTTACCGTCTCATTAGCGCCCCCAATTATTATAGGCTGGATATGATTATTTGAATCGGATAAATAAAGTTCTAATTTTTTTGATAATTTTTTATAATGCTCCACTAAATCACATATATGTGTTCGTAAATTATTGCTATTTTCTATTAGATCGATTGCATGCACTATTGTGTTCGCAAGCGCTGGCAACATTGCTGTCGTATAAATGTATGTCCTAGCTTTTTGTATGAATGCTTCGATAAGATTCTCATTGCCTGCAATAAAAGCGCCTGATGCACCGATTGATTTTCCAAAGGTTCCAATTAATAAATCTATTTCTCCTTCGAGATTGAGCTCTTCCATTAAGCCGGCTCCTCTTTTTCCAAGAACTCCGACTCCATGAGCATCATCAACAATTAATAGCGCGTTATACTTGTGGCATATTTTTGATATTTCGCGTAACGGTGCACGGTCTCCATCCATACTAAAAACGCCATCCGTCATCACTATCAAATCTTGTTTTTTATATTTTTCTAAAATTTTTTGTAAATGAAAAAAATCTTTATGCCGGTAACGCACAAGCTTTCCCTCTGAGAGCAGAGCCGAGTCAATTAAAGAAGCATGGTTCAGCTTATCTTGAATAATAACTGTATTCTTGTTTATTAGTGTAGACGCTATGGCTAAGTTTGCATGATAACCAGAAGAAAAAATTAACGATGCTTCTTTCTTAAAAAATATAGATAGTCTTTTTTCTAATAACTGGTGGGGCCTCATGTGTCCAGTCATTAACTGGGACGAGCCAGAGCCAACTCCATACTTTTTGATCGACTCGACCATGTGTAACTTTAATTTGTTATTATTGGCTAAGCCCAAATAATCATTGCTACTAAAATTTAGAAAGCTTTTACCTTTAATATCAATTTGTGCGCCTTGTGGCGATGTAACTATTCTTCTTTTCCTAAACAGCCCTGAATCTTTTCGCTTTTTTATTTCTAGATTTATGTCCATAAAAAATTTAGCAACTTAATAATTATTGATTTAATTTGCTGGGCTTAATTCCTAAACGCTCTAGTAATTGACGATCTTGGTTTAACTGAGGATTGTCTGTAGTTAAAAGTTTTTCTCCATAAAAAATTGAGTTGGCGCCCGCAAGATAACATAGGGCCTGCATTTCATCGGACATATCATTTCTTCCAGCTGAAAGTCTTATATACGACCTAGGCATCATAATTCTTGCTGCAGCAATTATCCTCACAAACTCTATAGGATCTGCAGCCTCAGCATCGTTCAGTGGCGTCCCTTCCACTTTTACAAGCATGTTTATCGGAACGCTTTCCGGGTGACTGGGCATATTTGCAAGCGTCAACAAAAAGCCCGCTCTGTCTTCGGAGCTCTCGCCCATTCCAATGATGCCGCCACAACAAACACTGATGCCCGCCTCTCTCACATTATCAAGAGTTGCAAGACGTTCGTTATAGTCTCTGGTGCTGATTATTTTCGTATAGTATTCCGGAGAGCTGTCTATATTGTGATTATAATAATCAAGCCCCGCGTCTTTTAGTTGTCTGGCCTGATCTGATGACAACATGCCAAGCGTCACACAGGACTCCATGTTCATGTCTTTGATAACTTTAATCATTGAAACAACACTATCTAAGTCTTTTTGTTTTGGTTGTCGCCATGCCGCGCCCATGCAAAAACGGCTAGCGCCTTTATTTTTAGCAAGCGAAGCTTGGGAAACAACCTCCTCAATGGTAGCTAACTTTTCTGCACGCACTCCTGTTTGATATCTTGCGCTTTGTGGACAATATGCACAGTCCTCGGGGCACCCTCCGGTTTTTATATTCATAAGCGTGCTAAGTTGCACTTTGTTGGGGTCAAAGTTTTGTCTGTGAATTCGTTGTGCAGAATGCACTAAATCATTAAAAGGCTGCCTCAACAAATTTAATGTTTCTTTTGAAGTCCAGTCATGCCTTACTAACGGGGACTTAAACATATGCATGTTAATTTGCTCCCTGTAAACTTTTTAATTAGTAATAGGTTAACAACATTCTAAAACAAATGTTTGTAAAAATTTGATCTGCTGGGGCTGGTCTAAATATCTATGTTTTCTACAGTATGAGCATATTTTTCTATCAAAACTCTTCGCGGCTCGACATCATCTCCCATCAAATCACGGAACATCTCATCTGCGTCTTTGGCTTCTTTAATTGTTACTGATGATAAATTTCGATTTTCAATATCCATTGTTGTCTCAAAAAGTTGCTCTGGATTCATTTCGCCAAGCCCTTTATATCTTTGTATAGAAAGTCCGTGTTCAACTTCTTTTAACAACCAATCAAAAGCCGACTTTGGGTTAGTAACCGCTTGCTTACGCTCTCCCCTTTGTATATATGCTGTTTCTCCCAACATAAGTTCTGTCCCTAGAGCCGACAGCCTCTTGTAATCTTCTGATGAAAAAAACTCTGGATGAAACGGCTCGTTTTGGTTTTCGCCATTACTAATAAACTTAATTTCCCCACCATAGGAGCCATCTTCTTTCATTGGGAGCATCTCGAATTCATACTGTATACCAGAAGCGTTGCTATTTAAGAGGCCGGTAAGCTCGCCAAACCAGTTCTTGATTACTGCGGGCTCCTTTGTGTCCTCAGTCGTTATTGCTGGCATTTCCCTAATTGCCTCTACAATAAAAGGGTTGTGCCGTTTTGATAATCTTTGTCCTGCATGATTCATTGACACATAAAGCCTTATTAATTCCTTAAGCTTATTTCCCGATATTGGTTTTTCCCCTTCTTCAACGAATAGTTCGCTTTTCTCAAGCGCTAGCTCTTGAAAATAAGCTTCCATTGATGCATCGTCTTTTAAGTATCGCTCTTGTTTTCCCTTTTTCACTTTATACAAAGGCGGGTCTGCAATATAAATATGCCCCTGAGTAACAAGATCTGGCATTTTTCTATAAAAGAAAGTCAATAAAAGGGTTCGTATGTGGGCGCCATCAACATCTGCGTCTGTCATTATTATAATTTTATGATACCTGAGTTTCTCAATATTAAATTCCTCTTTGCCAAAACCACAGCCCAAGGCCTTTATAAGTGTGCTTATTTCTGCCGAAGAGAGAATCTTGTCAACTCGTGCTTTTTCAACATTTAATATTTTACCCTTAAGCGGAAGAATTGCTTGGGTGCGCCTGTCGCGCCCCTGTTTTGCTGATCCGCCAGCTGAATCTCCCTCAACCAGGAAAAGCTCAGACTGTGCGGGGTCTTTTTCCTGACAATCAGCAAGCTTTCCGGGAAGTCCGGCGACATCTAGTGCTGTTTTCCTTCTGGTTAGCTCACGTGCTTTTCTTGCGGCTTCTCTCGCGCTTGCCGCTTCGATAATTTTTCCACAAAGCGCCTTTGCCTCGGTCGGTTTTTCTAGCAAAAACTCTTGAAGTTTTTCCATTACTGACGACTCTACAACGGGCTTAACCTCACTTGAAACAAGTTTGTCTTTGGTTTGTGACGAAAACTTTGGGTCTGGAACCTTCAGCGACAATACTGCTGTTAACCCCTCTCTCGCGTCTTCTCCAGTAATGTTTATTTTGTTTTTTGAGGTAACCCCTTGTTTTTCCATGTATTGATTTAGGCTTCTAGTTAGAGCTGCCCTGAAGCCTGATAGATGGGTGCCGCCATCTTTTTGGGGAATGTTGTTAGTAAAACAATATATTCCCTCTTGATAGGTTTCATTCCACTGCATTGCGAGCTCCAGACTAACTCCCTTTTTTTCATATCTTATATCGATAATTGAGTTGTGAATTGGGGTTGTGTTTCTGTTGAGGTGCGCCACAAACGCACTGATCCCGCCTTTATATTGAAAACATTCGGTTTTTCCGTCTCTCTCATCGACGAGCTCGATAGAAATGCCCGAGTTCAAGAAAGATAGCTCTTGTAGTCTCTTGGCCAGAATATCGTAATGATACTCGACGCGTTTAAAAACATCGGTGCTGGGCAAAAAGCGCACTTCTGTCCCCGTTTTTTCTGTGGGAGCCCCCTTCTCTAGCGCTGATACAGGGTCGCCGTTTTTATAAGTCTGATGATGGCTGAAGCCTTCTCTAGATATAATCAGTTCAAGCTCTTCAGAAAGCGCATTGACCACTGAGACCCCCACGCCATGGAGCCCGCCTGAGACTTTGTATGAGTTATCATCAAACTTTCCGCCTGCATGCAAGGTCGTCATTATAACTTCTGCCGCTGAAACTCCTTCTTCTTCGTGTATGCCCACAGGTATCCCTCTGCCGTTATCAGACACGGATATTGATTCATTAGCGTGAATTACGACCCTGATTTCATCACAATGCCCAGCTAGCGCTTCATCAATGCTGTTGTCCACGACCTCAAAAACCATGTGGTGAAGTCCGGTCCCGTCTTCGGTGTCGCCGATATACATGCCAGGCCTTTTTCTGACGGCTTCAAGGCCTTTTAAAACCTTTATTTTAGACGAATCGTAAGCGTTATCTTTTGGCATAGGGCTCCTCGTTATATAGGCATTATTTTACCATTTTTTTGATGTTTCCGCGTTCCACGTGAAACATTGCGATATTATTTTTTTCTCTCTCTGTTTTCGATGGAGCAGCAATTGAACTAACAAATGTTTGGGTGTCGTTTGCTAGCAACAAATCGAGTGTTTTTTCCGAAGATGTTTTATCAAGCTCCGCATAAAGATCATCTACCAGCATTATCGGTGTTCCCCCTGTATCTTTGAGCTTTTCCAATTGTGTTGATATTAATGCCGCTGCAAACAGCTTGGTTTGCCCTCGCGATAAATGTTTGCCGACACCAAGCCCTTGATAATTAAAGCTTATATCTGTTCTGTGTGGTCCGGCGGTCGTAAAACCTCTCATTGCGTCCATTTTTCTATTTTTTTTAAGCGCCTCTCTCAGACCCGTTTTACAGTAACTGTTGTTTGCATAATTAATCTCTGCGCCTTCAGACAGAACAGCGGGGAGGTGTTTGTTGTTAAGTTTGACCCCAAGATCCCTAAGGTATTTATCTCTCATCGCGTCAATTTCTGTTGCCTCTTTTTCAATTTGCCTTTCCCATCCTTCGATTTCGCTAGAATTAAACCCTCGAGAGCCCTTCAAAAGCATATTCCTGTGACGAAGTGCTTTGTGATAGTTTTTCCATGCCTCTAAATAGCTTTGTTCCACGTGAAACAACGACCAATCAAGCCAGTGTCTGCGTTCTTTTGGGCTGCCCGTAAAAAGCTGCTGGTAGTTAGGAGTTAAAACGTAAACCGGAAGGTTTTTAACTTGCTCCGAGGCCGTTTTCACTGGCTCCCCATTAAATTTTATCTGCGTAACTCCTCTTCCTTTCTCAACGCCGACTGAAAAATTGCTGTTTTCCGTCTTTCCTTTGGCAAAAACACTAAGCTTATCGCTCTTTTTTGTTATCACATCACTAATTCGTTTGCTTCTAAATGATTTCAAGCGAGAGAGCAAGTATATGCTCTCCAAGACTGATGTTTTTCCGCTCGCATTTGGGCCATAAAAAACATTCAGCGTCGGGCTTGTTTTTATTGTAAAGTCTTTTAGGTTGCGAATTGACCTTCCGGTAAGCTCTTCAATATAAAGCATTTTACAGCTTCATTGGCATTACCACGTACTGACAACAGGATTCTTTTTCTGGAAGTATCAAACAGCTGCTGTTCGGGTTTAAAACACTCAATATTACTTTTTTTGTTTTTATGGTTTTGAGTGCGTCTTTTAGATATTCAACGTTAAACCCGATCTCCATCTCTTCTCCTTGATACTCTACCGCCAGCTCCTCGTCCGCTTCTTCTTTCTCTGGGTTGTGTGCCGTCAAACTAAGCGCATCTTTACCAAACGCAATTCTTACGCCGCGGTATTTTTCGTTGGATAAAATTGACACTCTTTCTAAGCTGTTTTTTAAGGCCTCTCTATCAGCGAGCGTGGCTGTGCTGCTGGGTTCAGGCACAACCTTCTTGTAATCAGGAAATTTCCCGTCGATCAGTTTGCTTGTAAAAGATAGGCTGCCTGTTGTAATTTGTATGTGGTTCTTGCTTACGCTTACATTAACCTCGCTTTTTGCTGAATGAAGAAGCTTTACTAGCTCAGTTACCGCTTTTCTTGGAACGATTATCTGTTTTACATTGCTTAATGAGGCGTTGATTTTTGTCTCGTCAAATGCGAGGCGATGTCCGTCTGTAGCTACTGCTACAAGCTTGTCGCCTGAAATTTCCAACAAAAGGCCGTTTAGATAATAACGAACATCCTGCTGTGCCATTGCAAATTCTGTGTTGGCCAGCAACTCCGTTAGTTTCTTCTGATCGACACTGAAATCTACAGTTTCATCAACCACATCGACCAAAGGGAACTCTTGTGCTGGCAGTGTTGCTAATGTAAATCTGCTTTTTCCTGACTTTATTAGCGTTTTGTTTTCTTTAATATTAAATTCGAGTTCAGCGCCATCGGGGGATAAACGGCATATGTCTAATATTTTTTTTGCCGGCAGAGTCAGTCTCGTGCTTTGGTCTAGTTTCGCAGAAACCTCTACAACGAGCTCAACTTCCATGTCTGTTGCGGTTATTGTGAACGATTCGGGTTTAATATCGAAAAGCAAATTAGATAAGATAGGCAGAGTTTGTCTGCGATCAACGATACCGCTTAGTGCTTGAAGCGCCGGTAAAAGCTCATTTCTATTAATATTAAAATTCATATATATATACCTTATTATTACTACTATTAGCTACTTAAAAATGTGTGAATATAATAAAATATCCATTTAAATCATATATTTAAGTCTTATTTTTGCCATTAAAAATTTGTGGATAACTTTGTTTTATTTGTTTATATCCTGTTAATCTAATTGTGTAAAAACCTGATTGGATTTTTTTCCACAAGCATTATTCAGTTTGTTAGAGTGTTTGATAAATTTATGTAGTCCTCATCAACGCGACTTTCTGTTTCTCTTAATTCTTTTATTTTTCTGTGAGCGTGTATTACTGTTGTGTGGTCTCTTCCACCAAAAGCATCTCCTATTTCCGGCAGACTATGATTTGTCAGATCTTTTGTGATGGACATAGCTATTTGCCTGGGCCTTGTTATGGACCTGTTACGTTTTTTTGACAACAGGTCTGCTACTCTAATTTTATAATATTCCGCGGTAACTTTTTGAATATTTTCTATGGTTACTTGCTTGTCTTGAATTTTCAACAAGTCGCGCAGCGCTCGCTTTGTAAAATCAAGAGTTATTGGTTCTCCCGTTAAGTTTGCATTAGCTATTACGCGGTTTAGTGCGCCTTCGAGCTCGCGTATATTTGAGCGAAAGCGCTCTGCAATAAAGAAAGAAACATCATCCGCAAGAGATGTGTTCGATTGAAGTGCCTTTTTTCTAACAATTGCGACTCTTGTTTCAAGCTCCGGCGGCTCTATTGCAACCGTTAAACCCCAGCCAAAGCGCGACTTTAGGCGGTCTTCCAGTCCGCTCACCTCTTTTGGGTAGCGATCACAGGTTAATACTATCTGATGCTGACCCTCTAAAAGGGCATTGAACGTATGAAAGAACTCTTCTTGAGACCGCTCTTTTTTAGCAAAAAACTGAATATCGTCAATAAGCAACACGTTTAATGAACGGTAATAACGCTTAAATTGATTGATTTTGTTGTGTTGAAGAGCGCTAACCATGTCTGCAACAAATCTTTCGGAATGCAAATAAGCTATTTTTGAAGAAGGGTCCTTTTCCATTGCCTGCCAACCAATTGCATGCATCAAGTGTGTTTTTCCAAGACCAACACCGCCACAAATAAACAGCGGATTATAAGCTCCGCCTGGGTTTTCAGAGACTTGAATCGAGGCTGCTCTCGCTAGTTGGTTTGAGTTACCTTCAACGAAAGCCTTGAAAGTGAAAGATGAGTTAAGATTGTTTGAGCTGTTTTTTACTGGGCGATCTGTTGATGTTTTGTTAGATATGGTCGACTTAAATTCTTGCGCGCGCACCTTGTTTTCAGTTTTAGGTTCTCGGCTGCCGACGTCAAGACTGACCAAAACTTTTTCTTTGTTGGGGTGTGAGTTTGAAAGAAGCTCTTGAATTCTTGATAGGTAGCGTTCACTTATCCAGTCTTGTACGAAACGGTTTGGTGCAAGCAAACGAACAGACCCGTTTTTTTCGATTACATGCAGAGGCCTTATCCATGTGTCAAACTGTTGAGTTGAAAGCTCGCCCTCGAGCTGTTCCAAACAGTGTTTCCATGGAGTTGTTTCCACCAAATGCCCTCATTGAAAAAATTACGGAGAAGCGCTAATTTTATACCCGTTGAAAATAGTTATCCACAACAACAAAAACATTTTTATAAAAACAGGATATAAATTGACATGATCGTCATGGCAACAGTAACATATGCGCCCTTTTTAATCTAAATTGCACCACAAGGTATTTAAGCATGAAACAAACTTACCAACCAAGCAAACTTAAACGAAAAAGAAACCACGGGTTTCGTGCGAGAATGCAAAGCCGCTCAGGAAGACAAATTATAAAAGCAAGACGAAAAAAAGGAAGGAAACGTCTTTCGGCCTAAATAAGACAAACCAGATGACGGCGTCTTATTTAAGAGAAGGTTTTCGTTTTTATAACAGGTTGCAGCGACCAACAGAGTTTGCCGCAGTTTTTGCGTCTAATAACAAATCAAGTGATGAGGTCTTTTTGTTTTTAGCTAGAAAAAATGGCACAGACATTGCGCGCCTTGGGGTAACGGTTCCCAAAAGACACATCACAAAAGCGGTTGATCGTAATCGCGCGAAGCGCATTATAAGAGAAAGTTTTCGTTTACAAAAAAAGAAGCTAAAAGGAATGGACGTCGTGGTGCTCGTAAAAAAAGAAATTAATAAAAACAAATCTAAATACGCAGACGCTTTAAACAGACACTGGGAAAAAGTAACAGAGTGAAAAAAACAATAATTACGCTCATTGTTTTCTATCAGCGATACATAAGCCCTTGTATGCGCCCTTGTTGTAGATTTTACCCAACATGCTCCGAATACACAAAAGAAGCTTTTGTTAATCACAAACCAACCAAAGCGCTTTTGCTTTCAGTAAAAAGAATCATTCGTTGCAACCCCTTCTTTGAAGGCGGGCTAGACTGTGTGCCGCAAAAAAATAAAAAAGAGACCGTATAATGGATACCGCTCGCTTTTTACTTTTGATTTCACTTGGCCTGGTTTTAACTATGATTTATACAGCATGGTTAAAAGATTATGGGCCGTCAGGTCAAACTACATCGTCCTCTCTAGAAACCCCCGTCTTGCAAAGCGATAGCGTGCCTTTTGCCGAAGCTCCGGCGCTGGACATAGAGGAAAGCGGCATCCCTTTGTCTGCGAGCAAAACAGAAGAGAGCGAAGGAGAGAAAATAAGAGTGACAACAGATGTGCTCGATATAGAGATAAACACACGAGGAGGAACAATTGAGTATGCAGCATTAAAACAATATCCAGTGACCAAAAAAAATCCAACAAAAAAGATAATGCTGCTTCATAGAAAAAGCTCGGACTTTTTCTATGTAGTGCAGGGAGGGGTGCTGTCGAAAGGCAACGCTATCACGCCCGAAACATATTTTTATGTTGAAAAAACAAACTATGCTATCGAAAACGAGGATAGCATCACTGTGCCTTTGTACTTTAATTCCGAAGACGGAATTAAAGTAACAAAGAATATAACTTTTTATAAGGGACAGTATGTTGCTGACATTGATTATGAAATAAACAATCAGTCACAAGATAATTGGACAGGAAGGGCCTACGGAGAAATAAATCGCACCAAACAAAAAGAACAGGAATCAAGACTTTTATATACCTACACAGGCGCGGTTATATCTACACCAAAAAATCGGTACGAAAAAATTAGCTTTGACGATATTGATGATGAGGAAGAAAAAGTTTTAGCGGATAATGGGTGGGCTGCGATGCTGCAACATTATTTTTTAACCGCGCTAATTCCCAAAGAAAAAGAAGAGACGTACACATATTACACGCGAAAAGGAAGCTCTAAAAATTATATTGTTGGGGCAGCATTGCCTACAAAAAATATTGCGCCAGGCGAGATCATAGGATTTTCTCATCGAGCCTATTTTGGACCTAAGACTCAAAAAGAAATTGAAAAGATTGCAGAAGGTTTGAGCCTAACGGTTGATTATGGAATTTTTTGGTTTATTGCAAAGCCGCTATATTGGTTACTGGACTACATAAACACATTTACTAAAAATTGGGGCTGGTCTATTGTTTTAGTTACAGTCTTTCTAAAATTACTTTTTTATAAATTATCAGCAGCAGGCTATCGTTCAATGGCAAACATGAGAAGAGTTCAGCCAAGACTAATTGCTATTAAAGAGCGGCATAAAGATGATCGCGCACAACTCAATAAAGCAATGATGGATATATATAAAAAAGAAAAAATAAACCCTCTTGGCGGGTGCTTTCCAATTCTTGTACAAATCCCGGTTTTCATTTCCTTGTATTGGGTGCTGCTCGAGAGTGTTGAATTGAGACAGGCCGAGTTTATTTTATGGATAGATGATCTTTCTATTGCCGACCCATTCTTTGTGCTGCCATTGTTAATGGGAATAACAATGTTCTTGCAACAAAAGCTTAATCCTGCGCCAATGGATCCAATACAAGCAAAAGTTATGGCGGTTTTGCCCGTAGTGTTCACAGTGTTTTTTGCATTTTTCCCTGCAGGATTAGTCTTGTATTGGGTTGCAAACAATGTTCTTTCAATAGTCCAGCAATGGGCGATAACTCGTAGTATAGAAAAAAATACCTCGTAGAATAATGCGAAGCGATTTGCTTTGGTATTTAAATGTTAGAACATAAAGAAACAATAGCGGCGATTTCAACTCCAACAGGACGAGCAGGTATCGGCGCAATCCGTGTTTCTGGCAAAAATAGTAAAAAGATTTATCAGGCATTAACAGGCTCTAAGCCCGAACATAAAAGGGCGCAGTATGTTTCATTCGTTTCTTCATCTAGCGAAATTATTGATAAAGGGGTCTCGTTGTTTTTCAAAGGACCGTCATCATATACGGGCGAAGATGTCATGGAATGTTTTACTCACGGAAGTCGTTTCATATTAGATGCGCTGCTACAGGAAATTATTGTTTTAGGCGCAAGGCCAGCTTCTCCAGGAGAATTTACACAAAGAGCTTTTTTAAATGGAAAAATAGATTTAATACAAGCTGAGGCGGTTGCTGATTTAATAGATAGCAATTCGAAAATTGCAGCTAGAAGCGCGTTACAATCAATGCAGGGTGTTTTTTCAGACAAAATTTTTGCATTGAAAGCAAAAATAATTGAAACGAGAGCGCTAATCGAGGCAATGTTAGATTTCCCTGACGAGGAGGGTACTGAAATTGATGCTGTGCCGGCAATTAATAATATAAAGTGGTGCATAAATTCAATCAATCAGCTGCTAGCAAAAACTAAAACGGGCCGAATGTTAAACAAAGCCCCCACAATTGCAATTGTGGGCAAACCAAACGCAGGAAAATCAACATTAATAAATTTTCTTTCTGGCGCTAATCCGGCAATAGTTTCTAATACACCAGGAACTACCCGAGACCTTATTAGAGAGCCCGTTCTTTTGAGGGAACAGCCAGCAGTTCTTGTGGATACTGCCGGAATACAAAACACAGATAACCCTATTGAACAAGAAGGTGTTGATAGGACTTTTAAAATGCTTGAACAAGCAGACCTTATTTTGTGTCTTGTTGATATCGGCGCTGATAATCAAGGCTTTCAAGAACAAATAAAAGACGCGGCATCAGATATAGATTGTATTTTTGTAAAAAATAAAATTGATTTATATAAAAATATAGAAGCAGATGATACGACCACCAATTCCGAGCTTGTTATCTCAGCTAAAACTGGAGAGGGCATAGAAAGATTGATAGATAAAATTTGTTCATTGCTTAATCTTACTGGCGAAGAAGACATAATCTTCGCAAGACAAAGACACATCGATGCGCTTAGCAGGATCCAGGCGCACATGAAAGAGGCGCTAACCAACATAGATGAAAAAGCAGGCATGGAGATCGTAGCTGAATCATTTAGACGAAGTTTGCATGAATTCGACACAGTAATTGGCAAGACAACCACTGATGATATTTTAGAAAATATATTTTCAAGGTTTTGTATTGGCAAATAACGAATAACGTTTTACGCTATTTGTTAATGAATAATCCAATGCCAGCATATAGAAAAAAAATACTTTTTATCGGATTAAGCTGCGTTGGAGATGTTGTTATGACATCTCCGATTTTAGGCATTCTTCATGAAAAATTTCCAAATGCAATTATTGATGTTGTCGCAGACTATAGGTCCAAAAACCTATATGAGAACCTTCCCGGCCTTGGAAAGATTTTTTTAAAAAATAAAGGCCATTTTCTGCGGGGTATCCCAGCCTTAATTAGACAATTGTGGGCGACAAAATACGATATAATTGTTGATGTAAGAACTGACGGTCTTTCATATTTATTGCGTGCTGAAAAGAGATATACAAAAATGTTCGCAAGAAGTTACGGAGAGCATGCTGTTGAAGCACTAATGGGAGTTATATTTTCCTTGCATGGCGAAAATAAAGTTCCAGATACCAGTATTTGGTTAAGTGAAAAAGAGAGAAAAAAAGCTAATATGCAACTATCTTTTTTTAGTAATAAAGACAGACTGTTGGCAGTTTGTGCAGGAGATGTTAGAAGACCCAATAAGTGTTGGTCTTCAAACAAACTCATTGAATTAATAAATAAATACGAAAAAAAATTTACAGGGGTGCTTTTTTTAGGAGGCGAGCTAGACAAAGAAAGAACATTGGAGGTTGCCGACAAAATAGGGATACAGAACCTTAACACAATAGGTAGCAGTCTTTTGGAGTCAGCAGCATTCTTGGAAAATTCAATTCTTTTTCTGGGGCCAGATTCTGGCCTTGGTCATATTGCAAGCGCTGTAAATACACCAGTAGTCAGCATGTTTAGTGTAGACAGCCCTAAACGCTGTCGTCCATGGGGTAAAAATGTTATTTGTTTAGAAGGAAAAAATAAGGATGCTAGAAATATACTAATTACAGATGTTGATAATGCGATTAAGGAAATTGTAAATGAATGAAGTGTTAAGAGTTTTAGAAAAGATATTTAAAAAGAGCGGGTATACAATAAAAAAGCACCCCAAGTATAATTTATTACCATTGAAGGATTATCAAAACAATCCTTTGCTCAAAAACGTATACGATAGTTTTGACAATAGAGAGCAAACTGTCTCATACGATGATATTTCCATGCTAAATATTTGCTTAAGAACATGTATAAATAAAAATCGTGCAGGGCAAAGCTACAATGAACTTACAGGCGTTGCTGTGGAGGAACATCTTTTAAAATGCATACAATCCTTATTTATTTCAATAAATGAAGCAATAAAGAATAATAAAAAAATCAAATTAGTCGTTTTTGATGATCGTTCCGATAGTTCCTCATTGGAAAAGATAAATAACTTGTTGAATGATCTAGAGTGCGAGTATGAAATATTAACAACAAAAAATACTGGCCAAGGTAATTCGCTTTATGAGCATTTCAGTTTTTCTCGAGATAAAAACAGTTTGTTTTATTTTTGCGAAGATGATTACTTGCATATACCAAACGCCATACATGAAATGATAAACTTTTATAGAGATATATATGAAGAAACATCTACACATTTATTAATCCATCCTCAGGAGCATGAACTTATTTACTCACAAATTAATTATCCATCCTATATTCTAGAAGGAAAAAAGCGAAGATGGCGAACAATTAGCCATGCTACACATACATTCTTTACTCACTCATCAATTGTAGATAAGTACTGGTCATATTTTGATGACACAAAATATGTGGGTAATAAAAAGAAACGACATTTAGGGTCAGAAAAAAAGACAACGAATAAGCTTTTTAATCATATTCCTGGTTTTTCGCCAATACCAGCAGTGGCTGTTCATCTCCAATCAAAGGAAAGCCTACCACCATTTTTTGACTGGAAAAAAGTTTGGGATAGCTTTTAAAAAAGCTACTATTGATTATCTAATTGTTAATTCAGAAGTTAAAATGATTTTATTACATTGTATACTTTTGTTGGGGATATATTGGCAATACTATCATTGTCTTCAATTACAATAGCTTTTTTATTATTAGGGTACCACTTAGGCGAGAGTTCTTTAGTTGAAAATAACCCTATTACAATAGTTCCGGCTGCGTCACAAAGGTGCATTGCTCCCGTATCGTTGCTTATTGCTATTTGTGAATTTTTAAAAACAAAAAACAATTCAGAAATTGAAAATTTATTACAGAAGTTATAGCTATTTTTAGTTCGTGATTTTATATACTTGGCTTCTTCTATCTCTGAAGGACCCCCTATTATTATGATCTCATAATCTTCGCCTATTAAATTAGCGAGATTTACCCAGTTTTTTAATGGCCATTTTTTTATTTTTAGTTTCCCGCCGATTATAAAGACCGCCACCTTTCGTTTTAGAAGGTCTATTACAGTTTTTTCATGAGGTATTTTTATTTCTATTGGGTAAGATGTTTTACCCATTAAACCCTCAGTTTTTAAATTATTTAGCAATCTTTGGGTTTCTGTAGGAATAGTTAAGTATTTTTTTTGTGTTTTTATAAAAGATTTTATTCTTCCGCTATCCCAGCCAAATGCTGATTTAATGCCGATAAAAAAACGAACAATAATCATATTTCTTAGTGATTTGTATAAACCAAGGTTTTGAGGTAGCTGAATGAAAAGATCATATTTATTTTTTTTAAGATTAGTGAGAGTTATAAATCTATTTTTTTTATTTTTGACAAGTATATTATTTACTAGATTATCTTTGAGCTCTATATCAGAAAATGTAATTCCATGATCCGAAAAAGTTAATAAGTCTATTTGAGCTGATGGAAAATTTTGACGAATTACTGATATAGATGGTATTGCTACAATAGAGTCACCAAAAGCACCATCACGATTTATTAAAATTTTTGTAGATTTTTTATAATCATGTTTTTTGAAGATAATATGTCGAATTATTTTAATAAACATTAAGCGATAAAATACAAGAAACTTTACATAAAAAATCTTAATTTTATCTGTGCCAATCATATTAAATTTTGTTTTTTTATTTTACTAATAACGTCATCCACAGTCACCTTAGAAATATTTTTTGGTTTAAATTCATCGTCGTTATTTGGCATATTATCAGGATAAATAACATTTTGAATTTGTCCAAGCGCGTGCGTTCTTCTTGGGTATGTTGGTCCAAAAATTCCAAACACAGGAATTTTTGAACAGGATAGAATATGCATTGGTGCCGAATCATTAGTTACAGCGAACTTAGATCTTCTGCCTAATTCAGCAAGACTCAGAACATCAAAATCACCAGTAGCATTTATACCAGAAGATTTTGTTAGGTGCGTGTTTAATTCATAATCATCAGGTCCTCCCACCCAAACAATTTCAAAATAATTTTTAAGAATCAGCGCAAGCTCCTTAAAGTAAGGCCACCTTTTTTGTAAATGTTTATTGCTTGATCCAGCATGCATTATTATAAAATCTGTTTGTGCTAACTTTTTTTCTTTTAACCAACGAGTAATTGTACTAATAGTATTTGGTGGAGAAGGTAATAATGGCACAGGTTGTGCCGGTGCAATACCAGCAGAGATAATAATTTGATTCAATCTTTCAAATGAATGGCACTCCCCTCTATATTTCTTGTCGGGGTGTGCTGTATATGGGAATCTTGGATGATTACCAGCACAAAAAGGAACGCCTGACAGCGCACAATATAATGTGCTTCTGTCATTGGATTGCAAGTCATATATTTTTTTGAATCCACACTTTCTAATCCACAAAATAGTTCTAACTAAATTAAAAAAGCCATGTCTTTTGATAGGAACAACCTTCAGGCTCTTTATAGTATTAAAAATATTTGTAAATGACGGAGTTGTGAGAAGATAGACCTCATCTTTCTTATGATGCGCTATAATTTTATTAACAACTGATGTTGAAATAATAATATCGCCAAGGGCGCCTAATTTTATTATTAAAATTTTCAAGCGACCTTCTTAGTTATATTATTATAATTATTTAGTAATGCCGCTTTTGCATAACATAGTGATATTAGTAACCATATAACACTTGCCCAAACCGATCCGTAAAAAGCCATGTGAGCATTTAGTGGAAATACAGCAACAAGAACAGGAATTAAATAAGGGACTAAATATTTTTTTGTTCGACGTTTAAATATGAATATACAGAGGTATGTTATAAAGAATATATAGCCTATAAATCCGACCACCCCAGTTTCACATAATATTTCAAGTCCAAGCAAGTGTGGTTGAGTCGGCGGTAGTTTTGTTTCAACAAAAATATCACCAGGTTTAGCATACTCATCATAAATATGACGAAAACCTCTTGGGCCTATTCCAATAGCACTATTATCTTTGAATATTGAATAAGCTGTATCCCAAATAGATAGTCTAAGAGCGGTTGCATCATTAAAAGCTTTATAGTCGCCACTAAATATACCCTGAGTAACATTCACTCTAGTTTTTAATGGCTGATGAGAATTAAGCATTACACCAAATATTAAGCTAAGGAGTACCGTAATTATGCATATATATTTTGTGAATAATTTTTTGTCTTTAAAATAAATGAGTCCATATGCCAAAAAAGACAAAGATGTTAGAACTAGCATAACCCATGCTGCCCGACGTCCGCTTATCAAGACAACAAAAAATAATGGTATGACACTTAATATCAGGTATTTTTTTTGAATTAAATTATCGTAAATATATAAAAAAACAAAAGGAGATAGAATTGCACAAATGTGTGCAATGGTATTTCTAGGATAAAACATACCCGTTATTTGTCCAGATTCCCATGGGTATCCAAAAATATCTTTTTTGAAAAAAAATTGAATAGCGCCGTCAATTGACCAAAATAGCACCATAAAAAAAATAATTTTTATAACAAAGTCTATTCTTTTTTGATCTTTTGCGATGAGAGTTATAATAAATATTCCAGCAAATAAAAATCTCAAGTACGGAATGACAGTATGCAGAGAATGTTTTATATCAACAGCATTGAATAAAGATACGACTTGTGGCAACCAAATACATAAGAAAATCAATGTAAAGCTTTTTATTGTGTTGTCGTTAAGCAGTAGTTTAGGACTGGAAATAACAATATAAATACCAACTAATGCCATTATGCCGACAGGGTAATTATATAACGCTTTGCTTATAAAGCCGAAAAATGCCAAAGCAAGTATGATGCAGGGCCAATAATTATTTAGGTAATTTTTTAAATCATTATAAGTTTTTGAAATCATCGAAATTTATAAGGAGATTGTGCGACTTAGTATTTGTATCTTTCAATAATAATATTTGTTAAGCCAAAAAGATAGCCAACACCATTTGCAAGCCTTATAAGCCCTTTTTTTAAATCACTTTTATTTAAAAATAGCATTGCTGTTATTAAGCTAACTATGGCGCTTAGAAGCTTGCCAATCATTTTAGGCAAATATCTGCACCAAGCAGCAATCAAAGAATTATCTTTTCTATACCGCATTACAAGATTTATTCCGCCAGTAAAATGTCGATAAATAATATATTTAAGTTTTCTTCTATCTGACGTTATGGTCTCAAATATTATGGCATCATCGAGCCAGACAGATTTCATCCCGAGTTTTTTTGCCTTTGAAAAAAAGTCAAAATCTTCGCCGCCCATAAAATCAAAATAACGATCAAATCTAAGGGAGCATGATTTGGCAAGCTCACTTTTGAATAACACATTGCCAGCTGCAATATTTCTTGGCGTAGCCCCTCTAGTATTTTTTTTATCACGCTCGAAAGATTTAGGAGCGGAAGTCTCGTAAGTAGCTATAACAGGGCCAGCAGCAATATCAACTTGGTATTCTTCAATACCTTTCACCATATTCAAAAGCCAATTCTCATGTGCAAATTCATCATCATCAATAAATCCAATTAAATTAGCATCGTGAAGCATTGCCTTTTCTAAAAGACAATTTCTTGCAGATGAAATACCCCGTTCTGATTCAACATAATAAAAAAATTCAATATCATAATTATTTTTAAAACTATCGAAACTTACTTCTCCAGATTTATTTTTATCATTATCTACAACTATAACTATCGGCAAATAATTTTTTGGAACTTTAATTTTAGCAATTGAGGCTAGACAATTTTTTAACAATGATTGTCGCATATACGTTGCTACACAAATAGCAACAATACTTTTATTTTTAATCATAGTATTATTTTCTTTTGTAGCACAGCGAGGCGTAAGTTTCTAAAGTTTTTTCTAACATTTCATTAAGTGAAAAACTATTATTTTTCTTAACATTAGGCATAGAGGCATAAAACTTTTTTATAAGCATCACAGTAGCATCTGTGTCTAGCGGCGCTACTTTACCTTCTGGAAAAATCTTAGCTAGTACTTCTGATGCACCTCCATGATCATACGCTATTACTGGCGTACCAATACTCAATGCTTCTAACGCCGTTCTACCAAAAGCTTCAGGGATGTTTGCTAGGGATAAAATTATATCCGATTTTGCCATTATTTCTTCTATATCATCTCTATGCCCAAGAAATGTAAAATTATCTTTCATGCCAAGCCTGTCAATTGTATTTTGCAATTTATCAAGGTATCTTTTCTTTTTCACATTGATCCCACCAACGAATAACCCATGTATATTAAGACCAGATTTTTTTAATTTCGCCACTATTTCAATAAAATCGTTTTGACCTTTCCATCGAGTTATTCGAGCAGGCAGCGTAATTAAAAATTTTTCACTTGGCACACCGTCTCGATACCATTTTTCTGACCATTCTTGTGTGGGTTGTAGCCCATATGTAAAGATATTTCTGTCGACACCCCTATGAATAACAGTAATATTTTCCTTTTTTACACCAGGGTAGTTTTCAATAATATAATTTTTTATATAGTTTGATATTGCAATAATACGATCACCTTTAGTCATTATTTTACTATAAGAATTAACAGAATACGGACCATGTACTGTTGTTACGAAGCATGGTTTTGTTGGGCCCTGTATTTTTTTTAAAGCTAAGTGTGAAAGCCATGCAGGCAATCGAGAACGTGCATGAACAATATCAACTTTATTTTCTATAAACACTTTGCGCAAAGTAGGAATCAACCTAAAAGAGAGCAAAGATTTTTTACCAACAGGTAATTCTATATGTTTGCTGCCCCCCGCAAGTAGTTCGGGAACTAAACGACCACTACCAGAAATTACAATGGAATTAAACCCCTCGCTAATTAACATGTTTGCAACTTCAACAGTACCGCGCTCCACACCGCCATAGTCTAGATTTGGTAAGATTTGTAATATAGTTCTTTTCAATTTTTTAGTTATAATTTTTTTGATAAAAAAATTAGTCCCGGTTTTTTATTTTTATAAAATTTTATAATTTCAAAACCATATTTATTAAATAATTTCGTTACGGTTTTTTTTGTAAAATGTTGAACATGTATAGGGGGACAAAGCACATCCCATTCTGTAATATTATTCGGAACTTTTGGATGCCCTAGGTCTGGAGTAGTAATATATAAATAACCATTCTTTTTAACGAGGTTTTCAAGTACTCGCATGTAAAGATTTATATCACTTACATGTTCAATTAGTTCTGAGGAGTGAACAAAATCATATTGATTTTCTGAATCAAGTAATTTTTTAAAATCTGCATTAAAATAATTAACACGCCCAAACCTTTTTTTTGCATAAGCAATAGCTTTTTTATTAATATCGACTCCACTTGATGATTTAGCAATAAAGCTTAATGCGTAAGCAATAAAACCACCACCACAACCAAAATCCATACAATTTTTATTAATGGCGTACGGCAGGAATCTAGGCAATTTTATAAATGCACGTCTGAGTCTAGAGCTTGCTTTTTTATAGCCATCTTTAGTTTTTGTATCCTCTTCCGTGTATATTTTATTTAATGTATTTTGATCTGGCATAGGATTCAAAAATAAAAAATCGCAATTTTTACAGGAATCAAAGCTATAGTTATTTTTTTGTAAAGCATAGTCTATTTCCCCATTAGAACAAATTGGGCATGAGATCATCTTATTTTGATTGTATTTCACAATTTTTAATTTAAATTATCTTGTCTAAGATAATTTTTGCACATCGTCCTGCTTCGTCTAAGCATAGGTTATTGGCTGGCAATTTATTTTTCTTTTCCCATTTTATGAAAGGAACAACAATATTGTCAGAAATTAAACTATCAATCGAATTGTTAATTCTATTTTTCTTGCTTTTTCTTAAATCAAATAATCCTACTGATGCTCCTGATGTAAGCGATTCATATATCATGGATACACTATCTGGAGTTATCCAAATATTTTTTGCTAAAAATATAAGCTTTCTTACTTTCTTATTGGTATCGTTTTTATAATCTAATACATCAGCATTCTTATAGTGTAACTTTAAGATTTTTGACATTAAATCTTGTGGTGTGCGTGGCGAGTTAGAGATTGTCCAATTGATATCATTACATATTGTTACAACCGCATTAATCTGTTCAATAATTGATTCATTATCCCATCTATAATGTTTAGAGGGGCCGCCAATAAGTATTACTCCTAATTGTTCTTGTTTTTTTTCATTATATTTGAGTGTATTTATTGCTCCGTTAGATAGTATTATATTGTTATTTTTAGGCGGTGTGTCATGTTTAGGCACTATACATATATCAAAAAAGCTCAGTGGTAAGGTAGGCCGCATCAAAACTATAATTTTACCTTTTCGCACTTGTCTCGCAGACAACATTGCTAAGTGTGTCTTGTGTCCCGCACCAATAATAAGATCTGGATTTGGTAAATCAGCACCATACGGGAATTTCTTTAGTATTAAATTTTTTAAATAATCAAAAAATGAAATAACAGGAATATCGTATTGTTTACATTTTGTAAGGTTTGCAATTGCTTGGCATAATCCGGTGCTTTGAGAGTCATGACCAGACCTCCCATCTGTTACACGCCAAATATTTAATATCATCTTAATTTTAGAGTTTACTAGTTTTCAAGTACGTACTCTGTTCCGCAATAAGGACACTTTATTTTTTTTACAGAATCTATCGGCAAATAAATTTTTGGATGTTGGTTCCAGAGATTTTCGCCTGGAAGCGGGCAGTGCAAGGGGAGTTGATTAGATTTTATGTTGATTATCATTTGATTTTTATCAATTTTTTTTCATTAAAATTTTTTTTAAGGTATATAGTTCAGCCAGTTGTTATATTCATCTATTTTACCGCTTACGCAATCAAAATACTGACTTTGTAATTTTTTCGTCAACGGCCCTCTTTTCCCATTACCAATAATACGATTATCAAGTTCACGAATGGGCGTAACCTCAGCCGCTGTTCCAGTAAAGAAAGCCTCATCTGCGATATATATTTCATCTCTAGTTATTCTTTTTTCTTTTAATACGATATTATTTATATCTGCAAATTTGATAATGGTGTCTCTTGTTATACCCTCAAGAGCAGAGGTTAAGTCTGGCGTGTATAGAACACCGTTACGCGCAATAAAAATATTTTCACCACTTCCCTCAGCAACATAACCATCAACATCTAATAAAAGTGCCTCATCATACCCACCAGAAATAGCATCCTGTAAAGCAAGCATTGAATTCATATAATTTCCATTAGCTTTAGCTTTGCACATTGTAATATTTACGTGGTGACGCGAAAAGGATGATGTTTTGACACGAATACCTTTCTCTAAGCCTTCAGAGCCTAAGTATGAACCCCAGGCCCATGCAGCAATCATGACATGTGTTTTTAAGTTGTCTGCTCTAAGCCCCATTCCTTCGGCACCATAAAAACACATGGGTCTAATATATGCTGTTTCTAAGCTATTTTTTTTAACAACTTCAGCGCATGCTTTTACTATTGTTTTTTTATCAAATGGCATTGGCATATTCAGTATATGTGCAGATGCGAACAATCTATCTATGTGATCATCAAGCCGGAAAATACTAGTTCCTTTGTCTGTTTTATAAGCACGAATACCTTCAAATACGCCCATACCATAGTGTAGGGTATGAGTTAGGACATGTACTTTTGCCTCTTTCCATGGAACAAACTCTCCATCTAACCAAATTACGCCATTATTATTATTCATGTTCATGCTTTTTTTGCCGATTATTTAATTTAATAAACAGTTTAGATTATTATCAAATATGTAATTATTATGATAAAGATATTATGTTAATGTTCAAATGAACAGTAATCAATAAATCTTTGAAAAATAATTAAAAAAATAGGAAATATGTAATGATTAAAGAAATATCTTCATCTGAGGCTTATGGCATATTGCAAGAATCAGTGGATGCTGTGCTTATAGATGTTAGGACTAAGATGGAGTATGAATATGTTGGACATCCAAAGGATTCAATCCATATAGCTCTTAAAGAACCACCTGAATGGAAAACATTTTCAAGTTTTGTTCATGATGTATCTTCATTATTGAAAGAAAAATTTCCTGATGTTGGTGATCTGCCATCTATTAAAATATTTTTGATATGCAGAAGCGGAAAAAGATCAAGCGAAGCTGCGTTACTCTTGGAAGCTGATGGGTATAAATGTCTATTTAATGTATATGATGGTTTTGAAGGAGATAAAAATATAAATGGGCATCGCAATCTCATTAATGGCTGGAGATTTAGCAATTTACCATGGGAGCAAAATTAAAAATAATTTTACTTTTCAAAAAACCTTCCAAGCAGAAGACCAATCTCAAATAATAGACATATTGGCAAGGCTAATAAAATTTGAGAAATAACATCGGGCGGCGTCAATAACATTCCAATAAAAAAAGCAAATATAATTATATATGGACGATTTGCAGCAAGTTTTTTTATTGTTGTATACCCAGACCTAACCAATAAAATTGTTATAATTGGAATTTCGAAAGATAAACCAAAAGCAAAGAATAGTTTGAGTATGAAATTTAGGTAATGATTTATGTCTGTCATTATTAAAACATTGCTAGGCGCTGTCGATGTAAAAAAAGAGAACAAGATAGGAAAAACACTGTAGTAACAAAATAGAACTCCCAAGTAAAAAAGCAGCGAGCTGCTTACTAATATAGGCAGCACTAATTTTTTTTCATCTTTGTAAAGACCAGGAGCAATAAATGACCATATTTGAAATAGTATGAAAGGCATAGAGAAAAATACGCTACAGAATAATGTTAATTTGAATGGCGCAAAAAAAGGAGAGGCGACCTCTGTTGCAATCATATTACTGCCATCTGGTAATTTAGCTATAAGAGGCGTTGCAATAAAATCATATATTTGATTAGAAAAGGGAATTAGAATCAATGTTATTACAAAAATACATGCAATACTACGCAAGGCAGTTGTTCTTAATTCAAGTAGGTGAGCAAACAGCGTTTGCTCTAAGTGGGTCTTCATTGTTTTAGGCTAGTAACTATTTTTTATCAGATAAATTTTTATCAGGTGCTTCTTCCATAAGTTTATCAACATGATTAATGCTATCCTGTAATTCACTTATTTCCTCAACATTTAATTCTTTTGCCATTTCTTTTTTTGTTTTTTTCACATAATTACGCAGGTTCTTTAATAATTTGCCGGCATCCTTTGCAAATTTTGGTAATTTTTCTGGCCGCACAATAATTAACGCAAGAATTGCGATAGTAATTAATTCCCAAAAACCAATATCAAACACGAGCAAGCATAAGTATTTGTGATAAATTTAAACAGTTCGGCACAATAAAAAATAATTATTTTTTCTGCTCATCCTGCAGATCATCATCTTTTTCGTCGTTACCAGAAATTGCATTTTTAAAACTTTTTAGAAATCCGCCTAAGTCTTTTCCCATACCCTTAAGTTTTTTTGTACCAAAAAGTAGGGCTACGATTATTAGAATAATCAATAGTTCTTTTATTCCCCAAGCACCCATAATCGTATTCTCCGGTTATTAATGATAAAGATTCGATCTTAGTTGACCACAATTACACAATATTAAGCAAGTATGGAATTCTAGAAGAATTAAGATTTATTTTGTTCGATTTGCTTTTTCTTCGATGCCTGAAATACCAAAGCGTCGTTCAAACTCTTTAATAATATCCTCAACTTCCAAATTATGATATTTCAGTAGAACGATAGTATGAAACCATAAATCAGCTATTTCGTGAATTATAGCGTCATTTTCACCACATTTAGACGCAATTACTGTTTCTGTAGCCTCTTCACTTACTTTTTTTAGTATGGCATCAACTCCTTCATTGAATAATTTAGCAACGTACGACTCATCGGGGTTAGCCGTTTTTCTTTTCTCCATAATCTCAGAAAGCGCAAAAAGCACATCTTTTGGGCTGTTAGTCTTATTTTCCATAAATATCCTTTGGGTTTTTGAGAATTTCACCAGATTCTAACCAGTTTTTATCAGTCAACTTATTGAAAAAACAACGGTGTCTGCCAGTATGACAAGCAATTCCGCCCTTTTGCCTGACATTTATCAAAAGGACATCGTAATCACAATCGGTGAGAATCGATTCTACAAATTGATAGTGCCCCGATTTTTCTCCTTTTACCCATATCTTTTCTCTAGAACGCGACCAATATGTTGCTTTCCCGCTTTCATATGTTTGCTTCAACGCATCTCGATTCATCCAAGCGTGCATAAGGATTTGTTTCGTTTCAACTTCTTGTACGATAACTGGGACCAATTCTTTCTCGTTCCACTTAATTTTTTCTAACCACGAACTCATAATTAACCATCCAGTTCTTTATATGCGAACTTCAATATTTCTTTCTCTTAAAATTTTTTTTGCATCAACAATAGTGTATTCACCGAAATGAAAAATACTTGCGGCAAGTACTGCGCTAGCTTTCCCTAAGATTATACCGTCTACAAGGTGATCAAGTTTTCCAACACCTCCCGATGCAATAACCGGTATATTAACAGCTTCGCTGACATTTTTAGTTAATTCAATATCAAAGCCATCTTTTGTTCCATCTTTATCCATGCTTGTTAATAGTATTTCACCAGCTCCAAAATTTGCCATTCTCTTAGCCCAAGTGATTGTATCAATATTTGTGTTATTTCTGCCTCCATGAGTAAAGACCTCCCAACATATTTTATTATTTTTAATTGAACTCCTTTTAGCATCTATAGCTACAACTATACATTGTGAACCAAATTTTTTTGATGCTTCACGAACAAAGTTTGGATTATTGACAGCCGCGGTATTTATACTGACTTTGTCCGCACCGGCTTTTAGCATGCGTTTTATATCCGATAGTTTTCGTATACCACCGCCAACAGTTAGAGGAATAAATACTTGGCTTGCGACTTTTTCTACAACTTCTACTAATGTATCACGGTTATCACTGCTCGCTGTAATATCAAGGAAAGCAATCTCATCAGCACCTTGGGCATCATAACGTTTTGCAATTTCTACAGGGTCTCCCGCATCACGAATATTTAAAAATTTAACGCCTTTAACAACTCTTCCGTTGTCAATATCTAGGCAGGGAATGATTCTTTTTGCTAGGCCCATTAGTTTTCTTCTTTATAAATTTCGTCAGCTATTTTTTGTGCTTCAATAAAATCTAGAGTGCCTTCATATATTGCTTTTCCTGTGATAACGCCAAATATTCCTTCTTCTGACACTTTACATAATGAATGTATATCATTGATATCAGTAACTCCTCCTGCTGCTATAACAGGTATACGAATATTCTTGCAGAGTTTAGTTGTAGCCGAGATGTTTATATTATTTAACATTCCATCACGATCGATATCTGTAAAAATTATTGCCGCAACGCCATCATCTTCAAAACGTTTAGCCATATCATAAACATCATGGTTTGATAATTTAGACCAGCCATCTATTGCCAATTTACCATTTTTTGCATCTAGCCCGACAATAATATGACCGGGGAACTCTAAACAAACATCTGAGACAAAATGAGGGGTTGTAATTGCTCGTGTCCCAATTATTACATAGTTAACACCAGCATCTAAGTATCTTTGAATAGTATCTTCGTTGCGAATTCCTCCACCCACTTGTATCTCGACATCCGGGTGTGCCTCAGTGATTGAATTTATTATATCTGCATTTACGGGCTCACCATGCATTGCTCCATCAAGGTCTATTATATGCAGTCTTTTTGCTCCTTGGTCTATCCATTTCTCCGAAACTTCAAGAGGGTCCTCTGAGTAAATAGTTTCCTTCTCCATTTTTCCTTGTGAAAGTCGGACACATTTGCCATTTTTGATATCAATTGCTGGGATTATTAGCATATCATTGTTTTCGATTAGTAACGATTATTACTGTTGGCTATTAATTTTTCTATAGTCGTAGTTATCTATTTAGGAATGCTAGTTTATATAATAGAGAATTTAAAAAGATTTTCAATGCGCCTCATCCCAATTATTACCATGGCCTATATCTATTTCAAGTGGCACAACAAGACAGTTATCCTTTGTCATTCTTATTTTAATTTCATCAATAAACTCATCTAGTTTTTCTGAGCGTACCTCAAAAACTAATTCATCATGAACCTGCATAATCATCTTTGCTTCGAATTTACTTTTAACCAACCATTGATGAATATCAATCATAGCAAGTTTTATAATATCTGCAGCTGTACCCTGCATAGGTGCATTTATTGCGGTTCTTTCAGCATACTTTCTGCGAGCAGCATTTTTAGATCTAATTTCAGGCAAGTATAAGCGTCGACCAAAAACTGTTTCAACATAGCCGTCCTGTTTAGCTTTCTCTTTTGTTAGCTCCATAAATTTCTTAACATCTGGGTATCTACTAAAATATAAATCAACATATTTTTGTGCCGTTGTTCTTTCAATACCTAGTTGTTTCGCAAGCCCATAAGACGACATACCGTATATTAAGCCAAAATTAATTGCTTTGGCTGCTCGCCGTTGCTCATTAGTAACCTCTTCAATATCTTCACTAAATACCTCGGACGCAGTATTTTTATGTATATCAAGACCCTGCTCAAATGAATTCAATAAACCTTCGTCTTCCGATAAGTGAGCCATAATACGCAATTCTATTTGTGAGTAATCAGCTGCTACTATTAAATAATTTTCTGGTGCTATAAATGCCTGTCTTATTTTCCTACCCTCTTGTGTTTTTATTGGGATATTTTGCAAATTTGGATCTGAAGAGGATAATCTTCCTGTAGCAGCAACTGCTTGATGATACGATGTATGAACACGTTCTGTTTCTTGGTTGATTATTTTTGGTAGTTTTTCAGTATACGTTGAACATAATTTGCTCAAACTTCTAAATTCTAGAATTAATTTTGGTAATTCATAATTTTCCGATAATTCTTGTAGCACAGATTCAGCTGTTGAGGGTTGACCCTTAGGAGTTTTTGCGATGATTGGCAAATTCATTTTATCTTCATCGTAAAGTACAGATTGTATTTGTTTGGGGGAGCTTATATTAAAAGATTCATTAGCTAGGCTGTGTGCCTCGATTTCAACTTCACGCATACGGCTCTTAAGATCAATCGTTTGTTTATTAAGCATCTTAGTATTAATTACTACGCCATTTCTCTCAATCTGACTTAGCACAGTTAATAACGGTATTTCGAAGATCCTATAAATTTTTTCAAGTGAAGGTATTTTTTTTAGTTTCGATATTAAAACCTCATGAAGCTTTAATACTATATCAACATCTTCTGCAGCATATGGGGTAGCATCATCAATACTAACTTGATCAAACCCAATCTGATTAACACCCTTACCGGCGACATCTTCATAATGTATTGTTTCAATGTTTAAATAATTGCGGGCAAGCGAATCTAAGTTATGTCTTGTAGCTGTACTATTTAACACATATGAAGCAAGCATCGTATCATCTTTGATGCCTCTTAAGTTTATATCGTAATTCGCAAATATTTCTTTATCATATTTTAAATTTTGTCCTATCTTATTTATTTTCTCATCTTCTAATATAGGTTTTAGTTTATTTAATGTTTCTTTTAGTCCTAGTTGTTTGGGTGCACCAACATAGCTATGTTGCAGTGGCACGTAGGCGGCGTGATTAGGCGAAACTGCAAAAGATATTCCGACTATTTCTGCTGTCATGTAATCAAGACTCGTTGTTTCAGTATCAATTGAAACTAATTTAGAGTTTTTTATTTTTTCTATCCAATTATCTAATTTAGAAAATGTAAAGATAGTTTCATATTTTGGTTTACTTAATTTTTTTTGTGTAACATTTTCTGAAATTTCATTTTTTTCATTACTATTTTTTTCTTTGAGCTGAGCAAGCCAAGATGTAAAATTCCATTTAGTGTACATTTCATGAAGATCACTATCATTAGATTCAGAGATTATTAAATCCTCAGGATTTAAATCGAGTTCGACATCACATTTTAGTGTTACAAGTTTTTTAGTTAGTGGGATTTTTGGCAAAAACTCCCTAAGATTTTCGCCGACCTTACCTTTTATCTCATCGGCGTTATCAATAATCTCATCAAGACCCCCAAATTCATTTAACCACTTTACGGCTGTTTTGGGACCAACTTTTGGAACTCCAGGAATGTTATCAACGCTATCACCAACAAGGGTTAGATAATCAACAATTTTTTCTGGAGGGACTCCAAATTTTTCTTTAACACCATTTGGATCAAGATTGTAATTACTCATTGTATTAATCAAATGTATATTTTGATTAACAATTTGCGCTAAATCTTTATCGCCAGTTGAAATTATAGTTTTAATTTTTCTTTTAGCCGCTTTTTTGGCAATAGTTGCAATTACATCATCAGCTTCAACGCCATCAATAACTAAAATCGGGATACCCAATGCTTTAATAATATCATGCAAGGGCTTGATTTGAACTGCTAGATCATCTGGCATGGCAGGTCTATTTGCTTTGTATTCTTTGTAGAGATCGTTTCTAAAGGTTTTTCCTTTTGCATCAAAAATTACTGCAAAATAATCAGGGCCTCCCTCTACTAGATGTTTCTTTATCATATTAATTACGCCAAAAATGACGCCGGTCGGTTCATCAGCAGCATTAGTTAGTGGAGGCATCGCATGGTAGGCCCTGAACATATAATAAGAACCATCAACAAGAACTAACGTATTATTGGTCATGTCAAAATAAAAACTCCATGATTAATTTCCTGAAAAGCTCGTAACAGTTGTATATATAGATGTACTTTATATGGCTAAATTGAGATGGTAAAGTATGCAACAAATACCCGCAAAGGACTGAGATAAAAATGAATAATTTCATTAAGATTTGCACCTTATTTTTTGTTTTTTTTGGATTAATAAGACATGTTTATGCAGCTGAAGAACAGCTATACGTAATTGATTCCCCAGAAATAACAGATTCTATTGAATCAGGGGATGAAATTGAGCCTCAGATAACAATAATACGACAGGAAGACAAAGTTATAGAAGAATATAAAAGAAATGGTAGTGTTTATATGGTGAAAGTAACACCTGAAAATGGCATACCATACTTTTTAATTGATTATGATGGAGATGGTCAATTGGAAGCAAGAAAAGACGCTCTTGATGACGTTTTAGTGCCACAATGGGTATTGTTCACATGGCAATAACACCCAACAATCTTCAATTATATCTAAATTAATCATAAAAGAATTCTATGTCTGTTTATACAAATGTGCTTCCTCATGAGCTCGATGAATTTTTAAAAAACTATTCACTAGGCCAACTTCAACAGTTCGTTGGCATTAGCGATGGCATTGAGAATACCAATTATTTTGTCACAACAAGCAAAGGACAATATGTCCTTACAATATTTGAACAACTAACTTCGGAGGAGCTTTCCTACTATCTTGAATTAATGGCTTTCTTTTCAGAAGGAGGCATCCCGACAGCACACCCAATACTTGATAACGAAGGAAAGTATATAAGGAGTATTAAAAATAAACCGACAGCACTAGTAAAAAGATTAAATGGCGCAAGTATTGATGTGCCAAATGCTAAACAATGCAAGGAAATAGGGTTTCAGATGGCAAAAATGCATACTCTCGGGAAAAAATTTAAATTTTCACAAGAGTCATCACGTGATGAATCATGGCGATCTGAAACAATAGAGTTAGTAATGCCAAAGTTAAGTAATTATGACCAAGACTTATTGAATAATGAAATTGAGTATTTAAAGTCTTTTACTATTAATAATTTACCCGTCTCTATTATTCATGCAGATTTATTTCGTGATAATGCTCTATTCATTGATGATGAATTAACCGGAATAATAGATTTTTATTATGCCTGTAATGGATATGCAATATATGATTTAGCAGTTACTGTTAACGATTGGTGTACAAGTGGAGATAAAATCGAAGATCAAAAGAATTTGATTTCTCTTTTGGGCGCATATCAAGAAATACGAACTCTAAGTGATGAAGAGCGTGATTGTTGGGTTTATGTTTTACGTTTAGCTGCTTTAAGATTTTGGTTATCTCGATTAAGAGATAAGTATTTCCCACGTAGCGGCGAAATTACTCATATAAAAAATCCTGATAGGTTCAAAAAAATAGTTGAAGATCGTCGCAATAACAATGACGAACTAATGAGCATATGGAACACTGTCTGATTTTGGCGCAGAATTTAGCTTAAAAGAAATATAGTTGCTAGCCCTAAGAAAGTTACAAAACCAACAACATCAGTAATTGTTGTTAGAATTACACTTCCAGCAATTGCAGGGTCAATACCATAATGTTTTAAAACGATAGGTATTGTTGCACCCGCTAATGCAGCAATGACAAGGTTAATAATCATTGACGCACCAATTATTAGGCCAAGAGAAAGTTCTCCAAACCATAGAATAACAATACCGCTGACAATGCATGACCAAAATACACCATTTAATATACCGACGGAGAGTTCTTTGATTAATAATGGTTTTATATTAGTTTTTGCAATTTGACCCAGCGCAATACCTCTTATGGCTATTGTTAATGTCTGACTGCCAGCAATGCCACCCATCCCAGCAACGACTGGCATAAGAATTGCTAAAGCAACAAGCTGCTGAATTGTGTCCTCAAAACGACCAATAACCCACGCCCCTAAAAATGCTGTTAATAAGTTTATGCCCAGCCAAACAGCCCTTCGTTTAGTGCTTGCAATGATTGGTGAAAACATTTCTTCATCACTTAGTCCAGCCATGCTTCTAAGAGCGTGCTCAGCTTCTTTTTGTATGACATCCACAACGTCATCAACTGTTATTCGACCAAGTAAAAAACCTTTTTCATCAACAACAGCGGCAGATAAAAGATCGCGTTGTTCGAAGATTTTTGCAATTTCCGTGGTAGGGGTTTCAACAGATACATAGGGTTGTTCTTCCATCCATTGACTTACTTTTGTTTCTTGATCTCTTATTAATAGTTCAGTTAGCGGGAGAACTCCTAGGTATTTATTTTTTCTATTCACAACCATTATGTTATCTGTTTTTTCTGGTATATTACCTAGAAGACGTAAGTATCGATTTACTACATCAAGCGGCACGTCAGCACGTATTGCAATTACATCCACGTTCATTAAACCGCCGGCCGTATCTTCTGGGTATGTTAATATAGAAGATAATCGTTGACGATTTTGTTCATCCATCGCTTGCAGAATTGTCCCCGCAATATCATCAGGTAAATCTTGTAATATATCTGCAACATCATCTGCTTCTAAATCTTTAGTAACATCTATTACCTCATCTGGACGCATATTTTCGAGGAACTCAGTTCTTACCGCGTCTTGCATATGCGATAGAACATCGCCTTCAACTTCAATATCGACGAGATCCCACAATTCTTCTCTTTCGCGCGGCGGTACACTCTCCAAAATATCCGCTATTTCAGATGGATGTAATGTAGCTATAACAGTACTCGCAGCTTTACGGTTATTACTTTCTAAAGCGTCATGCAGAGCATCTATAACAGATGTTTTTTGGGTCACATTTTTATTCATTTTAATTGTATCGTTTTTAGTGATTGAGAGTTTAACAGCGCTTGAAAAGTAATGCTAAACTATGTTGAGTGGCGATATTGTATAGTGCGAGAATATAATTACGTTAATATTTTAATAAATGATTTACTGTTATTTTTTAATTTTATTCATTAGTGCCTCATCAGTTAATCTCTCAAGATCATTAATATTTGTTTTGTTTATAATTTCTTTAACTTCAAGTATGGTTGCTGGGTGTATACTAAATTCCCTCAAACCTAATCCAAGCAGCAACTTAGTATGTTCTTTCTCCCCCGCCATTTCTCCACACATAGAAACTGGTATATTCGCCTTATGGCCAGCGTTTATTGTCATTCTTATTAGTCTTAAAACGGCTGGGTTTAATGGGTCGTATAGGTAGTTTACTTCATCATTTACTCTATCTATAGCCATTGTGTATTGAATTAAGTCGTTTGTTCCAATAGATAAAAAATCTAGTTTGCTTGCAAAAATATCAGCGCAGATTGCCGATGCTGGTACTTCAATCATTCCGCCAATTTTTATTTGTGAATCATAATCTATAGACTCATTGTCTAGTTCACTTTTTAATTCATTAATCATAAACAGAACTTGCTGCATTTCATCTAGGTTTGTAAGCATTGGTATCATTATACGAATTGGTCCAAATGCCGAAGCTCTTAAGATTGCTCGTAACTGAGGCCTAAAAAAATCTGGTTCTTTTAGACATAGTCTCACAGCACGCAAACCAAGCGCCGGATTTGATCTCATATGAGACGAGCGACGGCCCATACCGTCAACTTCTTTATCAGCTCCTAAATCAACTGTTCTAATAGTTAAAGGTAACCCACGAAGCGCGTTGATTACATTGATGTATGTTTCATAGTGTTCCTCCTCGTCTGGCGGATTGTTTCTATTCATATATAAAAATTCAGTTCTATATAAGCCAACTCCATCAGCACCAACATCTCTAACTCTTTCAAAATCACCAGGGAGTTCAATATTGGCCATTAATGTTATGTCAATTCCATCCATTGATTTTGCTGGTGAATCTTTAAGTTTCTCTAGTGATACATAATATTTTTTTACTTCTTTTTGTTTTTTTTTGTAATCATTTAATATGGTTTCATCAGGGTTAATTAGTATTATCCCCGAGTCACCATCTAGAATTGCATAGTCATCATTCTTAATAAGTTTTTTAGCTCCATGTAAGCCTACAACAGCTGGAATTCTTAAGTTACGTGCGAGAATTGCCGTGTGTGATGTTGATCCACCAAATTCAGTTGCAAATCCTGCTATACCATAGTGTTGCATCAAGACTGTATCTGCTGGGGTCAAATCATCCGCTACAATTAATTTATTTTTTAATTGTTTTTCTGGGTATTTTTCTATGATTGGTGTTTGTTTTAACAGTACACGTAATATTCTGTTAACAACATGATCGACATCATCTTTTCTTGTGCGAAGATATGTATCAGCCATTTCATCAAAAACATTAACTAATGCATCACGCTGTAATTTCAAAGCCCACTCTGCATTACATAATTTTTCTCTAATAATAGTTTTGGGTTCTTCTGTTAATGCATTATCTTCTAGCATTAATAAATGTGTATTTATAAATTCAGCTATGTTTTTAGAGGTAGAGCTTGGTATATTGTCTCTAATAGCCCTTAATTCACCATGTGCATTTTTTATTGCTTCGTTTAGTCTAGAAATTTCAGCATCAATTTGTTTGCTCTTTATAATGTACTCAGGAGCATCAATTTGATCATCCTTGATACGATGTACTCTTCCAATTGCTATGCCTCGAGAGACACTCACACCTTGAATAGAAATAGTCATTCATTTTCTCCAAACTTGTCATCAACCAAGTTTTGAAGAGAGATAATAGCCTCACTTTCGTCTACCCCGATAGCTATGATATTAATCTCTGTTCCCATGCCTGCAGCTAACATCATAATACCCATAATGCTTTTACCATTCACCTCGCGATTTCCTAACCGTATCATTATTTCAGATTGAAACCCGGATGCAATTCTTACAAACTTCGCAGCAGCACGAGCGTGAAGCCCTAGTTTGTTATTAATTTTTACTTTGCTATTTTTCACCTAATGAATCCTTCGGCATGTCATTTATATTTATGCCATCAATGCCGCCACTATATGCTTTCTTTGCCATCTCTTTTAAGTTTAAATGAGAATAATTGACTATTCTTATAAGCATCGATAAATTTACACCGCTAACAATACTTATATTATCTTTTTCGAATAATTTGTAAGCGACATTACTAGGTGTTGAACCAAATAGATCTGTTAAAATAAGAACCCCATCACCATTGTCAATACTTTCTATTAGTGATAACGCATTTTTATGTAATTCATCAGTTGTCGATTCTAAATCAACAGTGAGGACTTTTATTTTAAGAGGATTTTCTTTAATCATTTGGTTTGCTGTATTAACCAAAGATAAACCTATATCATTATGTGCAATTATTAAAACACCTACACTCATTTTAAAACATCCTTTTTAATTAAGTTATTTGAAACTATGCTTTTTAATATATTTATTTTTCTTTTGATTTTATTAATTTTTCTTGTCTTCTTGCAAATATCTTTGTGGCGTCGTAACCATCATCACGAAGAATATGATTTCTAGCAGCGCACTCCAGCATGACAGCTAAATTTCTTCCAGGAGCAACAGGTAAAGTAATTTCTGGAATATTCATGTCGAGTATATTTCTTGTATCATAACTACCTTCAAGACGATCTATTAAAGCATGATCTTTTTTATCCATCGGCTGTAAATTAATGATTAACCTTAGGTACTTATTTTTTTTGATTGCGCTATCACCAAATAATTCACGTACATTAATAATGCCTAATCCTCTAACTTCAAGAAAATCTTGTAATGATTTTGGGCATGTTCCGTTAATAATATCGGGTGCGATTTTAGAAAATTTCGGTGCGTCATCTGCAATCAAGCGGTGTCCTCGTGAAATTAGTTCTAATGCCAATTCACTTTTACCTATACCGCTTGGTCCCGTAATGAGCACTCCAATTGCCATCACTTCCATATAGACTCCATGCAGTGTTAGCATATCTGCGAAAAAATTTGTTAAGAAGTAGTGTAGTGTGTCAGCCAGCTTATTCCCATTTATTGATGTTGAAAATAAGGGAATATTATATTCATCACTTTTATTTTTAAGAGCTGTTGGTACATCACAATTGTCAGAAACGATTATGCAGATAGTTTGTCCTCTGAAGATTTGTTCAATTGCATCTTGCATTGATATATCTCTCAATCCATCAAGATATTTTATTTCCATGCCGCCTATAATTTGTATTTGTTGAGGATGGATCAGATTTAAATGGCCAATTAATGAGGCATCTAATGGCGAATTTTCTATCTCTTGCTTGTTTTCATTTGAATTTTCCTTATTGTCAGTGTTTGTAGGCTCATTTATTGATGCAGAAACTTCTCGTATTAAAGTTTTGCAACCACCCTCTTTACCAGCAATCCATTTTAGACTCAGCCTCTCATGTTGAATATTGAAAAGTTCTTCTATTGCAAGTTTATTATTAATTTCTGACATTATTTAATTTGTTAAAATAGCAAAGATTTCTTTTGGATTTTTTGATTGTCTTAAAGCCTCAATATTTTTTTTATTGCTGAGCATTTTTGCTAGTACTGCCAATATTTGCAGATGTTCATCAGTTGATTCTTCTGGAACAATTAAAGCAAATATTAAATCAACTGGCATATTATCAATAGCTTCATAATTTATTCCATTATTGAGATGAATAAAAGCGGCTATTGTTTTTTTACAATATTTCAATCTTCCGTGAGGTATTGCAATTCCATTTCCAATCCCAGTACTTCCGAGTCTCTCACGCGCTACTAAACAGTTAATGACATCTATTTTCGACACCCCATTGTCGCAATCAGCAATTTTTTCTGCCAGCAGCTCTATTGCAACTTTTTTACTATTGCACTCAACACTAGAGAGTATACTTGATAGAGAAAGTATCTCGGAGATTTTCATTTTCTTTATTACTCTATTTTATAAATTTTTTTGTATTATTGATTTCAGCGGCGATCTATTATTTTTTCTTTTTGTTTTCTTAATTGCCTATCTAGTTTTATTATAACTTCATCAATAGCTGCATACATGTTTTTATTTTCATTGTCTGCGAATAAATTACCATTTTTTATTGTAATTAATGCTTCCGCCTTCATTCTCTCTTTTTCAACTGTTAAAATAAAATTTATATTAATGATGTTTTCAAAATGATTTTCCAGCCTCTTTAGTTTATTTTTTATATTTACTTCTAATGCATCGGTAATTTCAACATTTCTTCCAGTTATATCTATTTTCATTTTTTATATTGATAATCTTTTTCTTTCATTTGAGGTTGGGATTGCCATAGCCTCTCTATATTTTGCAATAGTTCTTCTGGCTACATTTACCCCTTCTTCCTTTAGTAGAATTGAAATTTTCTCATCACTAAGTGGCTTAGTCGGTTCTTCCGTATCTATGAATTTTTTTATTAACGCCTGTATTGCTGTAGATGACTTTTTATGACCATAATCTGTGCTGACATGGCTTGGAAAAAAATATTTAAGTTCGTATGTCCCTCTAGGAGTTTGCATATATTTTTTCGTAGTCGCCCGAGATATTGTTGATTCATGCATACCCAGCGAATCAGCTACATTTTGTAAAATCAGCGGTTTCATTGCTTCTTCACCATGTTCGAGAAAATCACTCTGATGTTCCACTATACATTTTGCAACGCTTAATAGGGTATCATTTCTGTGTTGTAAGCTTTTTATAGTCCATTCTGCGTCTTGTAAATGTGTCTTCATTGTTTGATTATCAGCGCTGTTATTACCTTTGCGAATCATCTTTTTATATATGGAGTTTATTCGAAGCTCCGGTATTGCATCTTTATTTAATTTTACAATCCACTTATCGTTTATTTTTTTAACATTAACATCTGGAACAGTGTATTCTGTACGCGAACTGCTTATTTGACTTCCAGGTCTTGCATTTAGCTTGTATTTAATAAAACTTAATATTTCTTTTAACTCACTTTCATCTATCTTAAGTTTTTTAGTAAGTTTTTTATAATCATGAGCTACTAATAACTCAAAATAGTTCATAATTATTTCCTTAGATTTTTTTACTTCAGGTATTTTTTGATCCAACTGATTTAGTTGTATAAGAAGACTCTCTTGCGCACCTCTCGCTCCTACGCCTGCAGGTTCCAGCGATTGTATTATTTTAAGAACTGCTTCTACTTCTTCTAATGTAATATCTTCTATAGTAGTGTTAGCAGTATTTAGTATTTCATTCAACGAGATTTCCAAAAAACCATCATCGTTTAGTGAGTCAATAATAATTTCAGAAATTACCTTATCATTATCAGTTATTGGCATTAGATTGAGTTGCCACCTTAATTCTTCTTCTAGTGATTTATATCTATCATCTTCTTTTTCAAATGCTAATTCTGAATACTGATTTTCTGGGTTATTTTTATTTTTTGATATTATATTACTATCATTTTCATTAAATTCGCGCTCACTATCAAATTCAGCTGTATCTTTTTCTTCTCCACTATTAATTGAGTTTGAATTTTCATCTTCATCTTTATCGTCTTCTGTTTCTAGCATTAGATTAGAATCTAACTGTTCTTGAATCATAGCATTCAGTTCTATATTTGATAGTTGTAGCAAATATATTGCTTGCTGTAATTGCGGGGTCATTTTTAGCCCCTGAGTTATTCTAAATTGTAGTGTTGCTTTCATTGCTTGATTTTATAAAATTTTTTTGCATCTATTTTTTTAGAGTGTAAATTTTTGCCCGAGATATACATCTCTCACCTTTTTATTTTTTAAAATTTCTTCGGATGTTCCTTCAGCCAGAATTTTACCATTATTAACGATATATGCTCGATCACAAATTCCAAGAGTTTCTCTGACGTTATGATCTGTAATGAGAATCCCAATTCCATGTTCGCGGAGTTCATATATTAGTTTTTGTATATCACCAATTGAGATTGGATCAATGCCGGCAAAAGGCTCATCTAATAATAGAAATCTAGGTTTTGTAGCTACAGCCCTAGCTATTTCAACACGGCGTCTCTCGCCTCCCGATAAGCTTGAGCCATAATTATTTCGAAGGTGGCCTATACGAAACTCATCAAGGAGCATATCAACACGCTGTTTAATAGTGTTTCGATTTGAAGAATTATGAGTTTCTAATATTGCCATTATGTTCTCTTCAACCGTTAATTTCTTAAATATGGAAGCTTCTTGTGGTAAGTAACTAAGACCCATATGCGATCTTTTATCCATGCTTAGATTATCAAGTTCAAAATTATCAATATGTATGCTACCGGCAGATGACTTGATTAGACCTACTATCATATAGAAACTAGTAGTTTTACCAGCACCATTAGGACCAAGCAACCCTATTATTTCACCATTTTCTACCACTAAGCTAACGTCAGAAACAACTTCTCTTGAACGATATGATTTTGAAAGATGATGTACGGATAATTTGCTCATGAAGGAATTTTTATTGAGATTATTTTATAAAATTATTTTAATATTTATTTATTAGTTTCTTTTTTTAATAATTATTTTTACTCGGCCTTCTTCTTTATTTTTACTCTTTTTTGTTTTATTTGACTGCCCTTCAGCTTTAACTTTACTTAAAACCGTATCATATTCGATTCTCTGCCCACTAAAAGTCAAACCTTCTTGTGTTACGAGGGCATCATTAATAAGAATTATATAGTTTTTTAGTGCGTAATATTCCATTTTTGATGCTTCAGCCCGATCATATACTTCACTGTTATCTGGTAGTTGTCGGTATGTTGCTGGCGAACCATTCAATATTACTAACTTCATATCATTATTTTTATCAAAATGAACAGTCATTGTATGCCCTGTCATTTTTATACTTCCTTGCGTTACAATAACATTGCCACGATATACAGTTGTTTTGTTTGCGTCATCCATTTCAGCTTTGTCAGCTTCAATTTCAATATTTTGCTCGCTATCATTTGATAAAGCGAAAACATGGTGTACTACCATCATAAGTAAGATAGTTATATGCAATTTAATTTTCATGGCTTGACTCAATTGTTGTGTGTACTTTATTTAAAAATTCCATCTTATGTTCCTGCATATTTATACGTATTCCCGTAGAATTAGTAGTAGATTTTTTGCTTATTACAGTTGCAGGCTTGTCTGTTTCAGCATATTTTTTATCAATTAAAACACGCGCGTCATCAGTTATTAGTTCAAGAGACATTTCACCAGTTTCTTCAATTTGATAAAGATGAACATTACCCTTTAGAAGAATCACCTCATTACTAGAAGTGACCCATCCTTTATCCGCACTAACATTTATTGGTAACTTGTCTGCACGGAATATCCTAAGTTTAGGATAGTCTAACTCGGTAGTATTATCATCAGGGAAATGCGCCATATACGATGCACTTAATTGATTTTTTGGTGTGCCATCATCATTCATTTTTATGGTTGTAAAATTTTCCATATAATAATCAGGGTAATGAGCAAATTTTTCCAAGACTTTTTTATCATCACCAATTAGTTTGTCTAAGAGCCAATAACTGAATCCAGCTATCATTATTAGTACCGCGGCGAGTTTCCATCTAACATTAAACATGATTAATAAAATTTTAGAAAAGTCGATATTTATACATAATCATAAGGTTAAATAAATTTTTCTAGATTTTTCTGTGAGCGAATAATCAACTCGCATATTTCTCTCGCAGCTCCCTGCCCACCATTACTTTTTGTAATATATTCTGCGAGTTTTCTAACTTCAGGGTGCGCATCAGCAACTGCAACTGGCAACATCACTTCTTTCATCGCAGGCAAATCTATTATGTCATCTCCTACATATGCAACTTCGGAAGCTGTTAAATTTAACTTATTAATTAATTTTTTTAATACTTCCCCTTTATTTTTTTTACCTTGGTAAACATATTTTATTCCAAGTGATGACATGCGCTCAGCAACAATATTCGATGAGCGGGCAGTAATTACTGCTACATTACAACCTGTTTCCATTAACATAACAATTCCGTGGCCATCTCTTACATGAAAAGCCTTATACTCATTTCCATTTTCCCCAATATATAATTTTCCATCTGTTAATACACCGTCTACATCAAAGACAATAAGTTTTATATTAGCTGCTTTTTCTAATAACACTTCATTAGTTGGTTCATCCATTTTTTAAATCACTCGAGCACGCAAAAGATCATGCATATTTAGAATGCCACGCAGTATCTCTTCTTCATCCACTACGACAAGCGCATTAATACTATGCGTTTCCATTAGTGCTAATGCTGAAGCAGCAAGTGAGTTAGTAACTATGGTTTTTGCGTTTTTCGTCATTACATCTTTTATCTTGGATAGTTTAAAATCAATCCCTGAGTCAAGTGCTCGGCGCAAATCCCCATCAGTGAAAATACCTAAAAACTCATTATTTTTATTAGTAATTGTTGTAACACCGAGACCTTTGGCAGACATTTCAATTAATGCTTCACCAAGTGTTGCGTTTTCTAAAACTTTTGGTATCTCATTTTCCGTGTGCATAATATCATCAACACGTAGTAGCAAACGTTTGCCTAATGCTCCTCCAGGATGAGAAAGAGCAAAGTCATCTTCATTGAAACCACGTTTTTCAAGCAAGGCAATCGATAAAGCATCACCCATTGCCAGAGTTGCTGTGGTACTTGATGTTGGTGCAAGCCCAAGCG
>CAJWRJ010000012.1 GCA_913046215.1 uncultured Legionellales bacterium
TTACTTCAGTTGGAAATTCATTTTTTTTATCAACTTCAATGACATCAATAGCGATGGCTGGCGTTATATTTAAAAGAAAAATAGCCAGACAAATTGTTGCTTTTCTCATTCTTTATCACTCCTTAAGTATGTCTTAAATCTTTACTATTCTTTAAATTTACTTAGCTTTTAGAAAATGAACTAGGTCAATAAGTTCATATTATCACCAAAAAAATTTAGTTGCCTAAATACTTTTCTATTAATTCAAATGTCTTATTAGATGAACCTCTATTTGCCTTAATAACGGTCTCACCAGAGTCGCCTATACTATTCCTAAGATTAGCATCACTCAACAAATCTATTACCCTGTCTGACAATTCTTTGGCATTTTGAGCTAATAACAATGCCCCCTCATGAAAAAGAAGTTCGCTTATTTCCCTAAAATTATAAGTATACGGGCCTGTTATTACAGGTAAATTTAAACTTGCCGGCTCTAACATATTTTGCCCGCCATTTTTCACAAGGCTACCGCCAACAAATGCAACTTCAGAAGCAGCATAATATAGCTTAAGCTCTCCAAGCGTATCTAGTAAAAAAACACTATTTTCATTTTCAAATGATTCTTCTTTGGTGCGTCTTTTGAATTTAAATCCTCCTTGTTTACAAAGTGTAACAACTCTTTTAATACGTTCTGGATGCCTTGGTGCTAATATCAGAATGGCATCTTGATATTTTGATAAAACATTTCTATGGGCGTCCAAAATTATTTCCTCTTCACCTTCATGAGTGCTTGCTGCAATCCATATAGGACGACTAATTGAAAAATAATGTCTTAAAGATTCTGCCTCTTCTTTAACACTTTGCTGTACTTCTATGTCAAACTTTAAGTTTCCAGAAATTGAAATATTTTCTTTTTTTGCTCCAAGCATGATAAAGCGATCAGCATCTGCCTTTGTCTGCGCAGCAATTTCTTCAACTAATTGAAGCGTCTTCGAGGTTAATTTTGATATTAATTTGTACCCCTTTGTCGATTTTTCACTTAATCGTGCATTAACAATAAGAACTGGAATATTCGCTTCATTACATAAGTGATAAAGGTTAGGCCAAATCTCGGTTTCCATAGTTATTAAAACAACTGGATTAACAGACTGTAGAAATTTATTTACGCAAAAAGGAATATCATAAGGCAAATATAAATTTAAGATATTTTTATTATACTCTTGAGAAACTGTCGCAGCTCCAGTTGGTGTTACAGTAGTAATAAGAATTGAGAAATCTGGATATTTTTTTGAAAGCTTTTTAACAATTGGTTTTGCGGCATTAACCTCACCAACAGAAACAGCATGTATCCAAATTACTGATTTTTCATTTTTCCAATTTACAATACCAAATCTTTCAAGCCATCTTTTTCTATAATCTGGATTTTTACAACTAACCAATAATAGTCTTAGTAAAATAAATGGCACTAGAAGATGAATAACTACTGTATAAAGATATCGCAATTGACTTAAAAATATTATTTTGTTTATAAATTAATTAAGAAGTTCATCTAGATACAAATTAACACCCTTATCAACCGATATAAATTCGGTGTTGTAACCTATTGACCTTAGTTTAGTAAGGTCTGCTTCAGTAAAACTCTGATAATTTTTCTCTATTTCTTTAGGAAAAGGGATGTAGTTAATTTTTCCTTTTTTACGTCTTTTAATGATTGTATTCGCAATATCATTAAAGCTATTTGATTTACCCGTTCCAACATTATATATCCCAGAAATATTTCTATTATTCATCATCCAGACATTTGTCTTAACAACATCATCAACATATATAAAATCTCTGCGTTGCTCTCCATTCTTATATCCACCGCTTGCAGAGAATAAATTTAGGTTTCCCATATCATTGATCTGATTATTAAAATGATATATGACACTTGCCATTGATTTCTTATGTGTTTCATGTGGCCCATAAACATTAAAATATCTGAGCCCAACTACCTGTGATTTAAGTATCTTTCTAATTTTTAAATCACGCACATACTGATCAAACATCCATTTAGATTGGCCATAAATATTAATCGGCTCCTCATTTTTTTCTTCCTCAGTAAAATTTGAGCTAAGACCGTAAATCGCTGCACTAGATGCATAAATAAATGGAATCTCACGCTCCGTACAAAAATCTAATAACGTTTTTGAGTACATGTAGTTATTGCTCATCATATATTCGACATTTTTCTCAGTTGTCACAGTACATGCTCCTTGATGAAACATAAAATCAATATCCTCACAAATCTTTTCACGTTCCTCAATTGCTCTAATGAAATCACTTTTATCAATATAAGCGCTGATCTTATCTTTTATTAAGTTATTATTTTTCTGACTATCTTTTAGATTATCAACGACAATAATATCTTGATGACCCATCGCATTAAGTTTAGAAACCAAATGACTTCCAATAAAACCTGCTCCTCCAGTAACAACAATCATAATCTGCTAGCTCTTTAATCGCCTATTTTTTTTATAATTTTACTTGTTGAATGTCCTTTTTCATAAGGGAGAATGGCAACCTCTCCACCAAATTTTTTAATAAATTTAGCTCCTGCTATCTCCTCTTCTTTATAATCTCCACCTTTTACAAGAACATCAGGTTTTAATAATTGAATTAGCTTCTCTGGTGTATCTTCATCAAACTCAACAACTAAATTAACACTTGCTAAGCCATTCAAAACAATCGCTCTATTTTCGAGTTTATTTATTGGTCGCTTATTACCTTTTAATCGCTTAACAGAATCATCGTCATTAATTGCTACTACGAGAAAATCACCAAGAGATTTAGCTTTAGCTAAATATTTAACATGTCCGGTATGTATTATATCGAAACAACCATTTGTCATTATTATTTTTTTCTTTTGATTTTTAATATTCTGAATAATTTTTATCGCATCATCTCTGTGGAATACTGTTGATAATTTTTCATTATTATTAATATTTTTATTAATTTCATTGGCTGTAACGGAAGCTGTTCCAAATTTCTCTACAACTAACCCAGCAGCTGTATTAGCAAATGATGTTGCTATTTCAATGGGAACGTTGCTTGCGAGTGAAGCAGCTAAAACAGCAATAACTGTATCCCCTGCTCCTGTTACATCAAAAACTTCATGCGAAACTGCATCATGATGAAATGATGTTCCATTATCTTTTATTAATACCATACCCTTATTTCCTCGAGTAACAAGCAGGGCTTTTATTTTTAATTCTTTACAAAGAGCTTTTCCTTTATTTACTAATTCATCATCTGTATAGAATTTTCCTACTATTGCCTCAAACTCTTTTTCATTTGGTGTTAAAATGTCTACATTTTCATATGGTGTAAAATCTAAAGATTTTGGATCAAGAAGTATTGGTATATTTTTTTTATTTGCACTTTTTATTAACTTATCAACATCAATCAAACTACCTTTTGCATAGTCAGACAATATAACTATATCCGTTCCTTCTAGTAATTTAATATACCTATCAAATAAACTATTTGTATTTGAAAATTCAGTCTTTTCATAATCGAGTCTTATTAATTGCTGGTGTTGACTGACAACTCGTTTTTTGGTTACTGTAGAAAAGGCATCATTTTGTAAAAAATGACATTTGACATTTTTTTTTGTGAGAATATTCTCTAATTGCTCAGAGGCTTTATCTATCCCTGTGATTCCTAATAGATCTACAGACATTCCAAGAGATGAGACATTTAACGCAACATTTGCTGCGCCACCTGGTCTCTCTTCCGTATTACTGACTTTTACTATAGGAACAGGAGCCTCAGGTGAAATGCGACTGGTTTCGCCATAAATGTATTCATCGAGGATAATATCCCCAACAACTAACACTTTGGCAGATTTTAGGGGTTTAAAAATTTTGTCTTGCATTAAAAAATTTGTTTAGATTATTCTATATATATATTAGATTCTAACATACGATAATTATCATAGTATTCAATATGTTGATTAAAAGACTAGTATTTCTTCTATATTTACTAATTCATGCGAATACCTTGTTCGCTGAGGGCAATATTCCTCCTTTTTTCGAAGTGAATTACAAGCTATATAGTGATGGTACTAGAATTGGGCTCATGGAGAGAAAGTTTTTTAAGAATCAAGATAATAGCTATGTATTCCGCTCTGAAAGTAAGACAACTGGATTAATTTCATTATTTAGAAAAGATCATATTACTGAAGTTAGCAATTGGAATTTTATAGACTCAAACTTTTTTCCTTTAAATTATACATATCAACATACTGGTAATAAAAAGAACCGAGATGTTGAAATAAACTTCAATTGGGATAGTGAGGTCATAGTCAATCGTGTTAATGATTCAGTATGGAAAATGAAAACAGAAGATGGTGTATTAGATAAATTATTATATCAATTAATAATAATGGTTGATCTAAAATCTGGAAAGATCCCTAATAAATATATAATTGCTGATGGTGGAAAAATAAAAGAATATAGATTTGAAAAAATAAAGGAAGAGGTAATCGAAACAGCAATTGGGAGCTTTAATACTACTAAGCTAGCTCGTTACAAGAAAAATAAACAAGAAACATTTTTATGGTGCGCGCATGAGCTTAACTTTTTACCTATAAAAGTTATCACAAAAGAAAAAGATGGCAGAATATCAAAAGCAATAATTAAATCTTTAGTAGGAATTAATTACTAATTTGTTTTATAAGTTCATCTGGAGGAATGTATCCTGGTAATTTTCTTCCATTTTCTAAAAAAATAGCAGGCGTTCCAGATACACCAAGTTTTTTACCAAGTGCATATTGTCGAGCAATTGGTGCATCACAGATCCTTGAATTAACTCTCTCACGATTTTTAGCAGCTGTTAGTGCTAACTGTCTATCATCCGCACACCAAACATTCCGCATTTCTTCTCCAATTGCTGAATCAACCCCTGTTCGAGGATACGCTAGGTACCTAACTGATATTCCCATCGCATTTAATTCGGGTACATCCAGATGAAGTTTTCTACAATATCCGCAATCAACATCAGTAAAAACATATATATAATGTTTGTTTAGATTTGAAGAAAATTCTATGTATTCATCTTTTTTAATTGAACTCAATAGATTGATTCTATTTTCTGCACGAACATCTTCAGTTAGATTTCTGCGATTACCTATATCTAATATTTCCCCCTTAAGAACAAAATTAGCATCTCGAGTCATGTAAATTATATCGGGGCCAATTAATACTTGGTATATCCCCTTAATTGGAGTTTCTTCTACACCTGTTATTTCAATTTCAGATGATAATCGAGACAATGATTCACTAAATTCTTTGATAAGTTCATCGTTCGCATATAGATTTGTTGAAATAACGACACATATTAAAATAAATAATCGGAAATTAATCAAAATATTACCTCTTTTTTATCTATATTTAGTAAAGTAAACATAATATTACAATTTGATCTCTTTAGATGCCAATAAACCATTTTTTAACCACGAGGGTGGTGCTTTGAATGTATGTCTTTTAATCGCTCTCGTGCAACATGCGTATATATTTGTGTAGTTGAAATATCACTATGGCCTAGCAACATTTGTACAACCCTAAGATCGGCTCCATGATTAATTAAGTGTGTAGCAAATGCATGTCTAAGCATATGCGGGGATATGCTTTTCTTAATCCCAGCAACAATTGCATGTCTTTTAACTATATGCCAGAAGGTTTGGCGTGTCATTGATTTTCCTCTTCTACTGGGAAATAGAGTATCTGTTGAATTGTTCTCACCCAAAATTTCATTTCTTCCATGTGCAAGATATTTTTCTAACCACTCAGTAGATATTTCTCCAAGCGGAACTAAGCGTTCTTTGTTGCCCTTACCCATCACTCTAACTACACCTTGACGTAAATTTATCTGGTGTAGTGTTAATGTTATAAGTTCGGAAACCCGAAGACCTGTGCCATAAATAATTTCTAGCATGGTTTTATCTCTAAGACCTAATGGTTGATTTGTATTTGGAGCATCAAGAAGTGACTCAACTTCATTTTCTGTTAATGATTTAGGTAAACTTCTACCTAATCTAGGAGCTTCGACATTCTTAATGGGATTTTGTTTTACCTTATCTTCCTTCGATAAATACTCGTATAAACGACGCAAGCTTGATAAATTTCTTGCAACTGTTCGAGTTGATTTATTTTCTGTCGATGCTAAATAAGCTAATATATTTTGCGGTCCTGCTTTTGTAATATTTATACCTTGATTTTGCAACCATCTTGCATATTTAGATATATCGCTACGGTATGCAAATAGAGTGTTTTTACTTAATCCTCTCTCCATCCAGAGAGAATCTAAAAATAAATCAATTATTTCTTTTGATTCATTTGTAAGATCTTCCATACTTTAAAATTCATTATTTAATAATTCATGAACATCAAATTATTCTTTGAAAATTATATTTATTATTCAAAATGATTTTTTTATGGTTACTAATTACTCTTTATTTTTTCTTTAATACGTGCTGCTTTTCCACGAAGCTCTCTCATGTAATATAATTTTGCTCGGCGGACATTACCATGTCGTTTAACTTGAATTTCAGCAATACTTTGACTAAAGGTCTGAAAAACCCTTTCTACGCCTTCACCATATGATATTTTACGTACAGTAAACGATGAATTTATACCTCTGTTTTTCACTGCAATTACAACACCTTCAAATGCTTGCAGACGCTCTCTTTGCCCTTCCTTAACCTTAACCTGAACAACAACCGTATCACCAGGAGAAAATTTAGGTATTTTTCTCTTCATTTGCTCAGACTCAAGTTGTTCAATAATATTCGACATTTCTATAACTCCAAAACTTTTATAAAATTACTTAAATTAATTTTTTTTAATTTCGTCTATATATTCCTGCAATAATAATTTTTGCTCTTCATTAAGTTCTATTGATTCTATTAAATCTGGTCTTATTCGCCAAGTTTTACCTATTGCCTGTTTTAACCTCCAGCGTCTGATTTCCTCGTGGTTTCCACTTTGTAAAATCTCTGGGACTATTAAGCCATTAATATCATCTGGACGCGTATAATGCGGATAGTCGAGCAAGCCGTCAACAAATGAATCTTCATTTGCTGAGTTATTATCGCCTAAAACACCTGGTAATAGCCTACAAACACTGTCTATTAAGACTAAGGCAGCAAATTCACCGCCACTAAGTACATAATCTCCTATTGACCATTCCTCATCTATCTCAGACATAATTATACGCTCATCAACGCCTTCGTAGCGTCCACATACAATTATCATACCTTTTCTTTTTGAAAATTCGGCAACACTTGATTGTTTTAACTGAGTACCTTGTGGCGAAAGTAATATAACTTTTGTTTTTGGTTGCTTTTCCTTAGCTTTTTTTATTGCTGCGCTTAAAGGCTGGTGCTTTAAAACCATCCCAGGCCCTCCGCCGTATGGACGATCATCAACAGTTTTATGTTTATCTTGAGCGTAATTTCGAGGATTCCAGTTTCTTAATTCAATTAGTCCATTTCCTTTGGCGCGACCAATTACTCCATGAGTTAAAGCTGATGAAATTATATCTGGAAAAAGCGTAACTACGTCTATTTGGTAAATCATTCTTCGATTATCCAATCAACATGGATAACTCCGTTGTCCAAATCAATATTTTTAATATACAAATCCATAATTAAGGGAATTAGAATTCGTTCGTTACCTCTAATGCTGCCCTTTACTACAAAAACATCATTTGCACCCGTTTCAATGATCTCGCTAACGGCGCCCAAATGAAGATTTGATTGGTTTTGAACGCTTAACCCCACCAAATCTTTCCAATAATATTCATCTTTCTTTAATTTGGGTAGTTTTTCAGAATTTATAGCGATATTACAGTTTACATATTCGCTAGCTTTCTCAGGACTATTCACACCTAAAATCTTGACGAAAAGCTTTTGCCCTTGTGTTCGTGATTCTTCGATATTTATTTCCTGCCAACCATCATTCAACTTTAATAACCAAGGTGCGTACAACAAAATATTATCACTTGGTCTTGTATAAGAATGAATCTTTAACCATCCCTTAACGCCATATACGCTACCAAATCGTCCAATGATTAAAGGATTATTAGTATTTTGACTTAAACCTGACATTGATGACTTGCGAAATTAAAAACAAAATCTATGCGAGAAAAGCTAAGAAACCTAATTATGACTCAACTGCTTCTGGTTCATTATCCTTTATTAATTTAGCAACCCTTTCGGAAGTCTGCGCACCCTGTGAAATCCAGTAGTTTATACGCTTTAGATCAAATTTTATGGGTACATCCTGACCTGTCGCAAAAGGATTATAGAAACCAAGCCGCTCAATTAGTCGGCCATCTCGTTTATTACGGCTATCTGTAACCACGATATGGTAAAATGGCTTCTTTTTTGCTCCTGTTCTTGACAATCTAATCGTTACCATCGTTATGATGACCTCATATTTTCATATTAAGCATGTAGAATTACATGTCTGAAAAAAGGCGCTATTGTACGTAAAAAACGTAAAAAAGAAAGTGGGCTACTAATTTAACATAGAAAATAACGATTATTTTACACTTAAATACATGCTGAAAAAGCGTCGTAGAACATCTATTCTTTAAAAAAATTATTAAGTATATTATTTATAGTATTGATTAATATAGGATTATTATATGGAATTATATGAAGAGAAAGCACGATTGCGTAAAGAATTAAAAAAAAGGCGCCATAATCTTAATAACGACACAAGAAAAGAAAAAAGTGAGCAAATCGCCCAAACATTCTATCAGATAAAAGAATTTAAAGAGGCAAGTAGCGTATTTTGCTACTTATCTTACATGGATGAAGTTGATACAACTCGATTGGTAAAATATATTCTCAAGAAAAATTTAAAACTATATGTTCCAAAAATTATAAACAATGAGGAAATGGTTGCCACGAGATTGAGAAAAATGGCTGATTTAGAGCCAGATAAAATAGGAATATTAACGCCCAAAACAGGCGAAATTTTATTAGAGTCAATAGACATAGCCATCACACCTGGACTTGGTTTCACAAAAAGATGTGAAAGACTAGGATATGGCAGGGGTTATTATGATAGATGGTTCTCAAAAAATCATGTAAAAATAAAGATCGGTGTTGCATTTGAAACACAATTAGTAAGTAGCCTGCCATTAGAAAAAACAGATATTGCAATGGACATACTAATAACAGAAAAGAAAGTGATTAAGAAAAAATAGCCCTTTAAAAACTAGTTTACTTCGAAGTGGGTTAATTCAACTGATAAAGTTCCTTTGTCTAACGCCTCACTTTGTGTTTTTTCAAGCCTTTCCATCTTAACAAGGCCTACACCAGGAGCATACCAATTTGTTTGTTCTACGCTTACTAGTGTCAATCCTACATAGTTTCCAGCATCCTTATAGGATGATCCAGTCATTACAACTTTCATGCATTTATCGAATTGTCCTGCTGGCACATTAACAATATCTTGAAATGATAGTATTTCAACTTCCATTGGTACTTCAGCAATTATTTTAAACTCAGTTCTTTGAGGTGGGCCTGTTTTTTTCAATAATTTTGTATGAGTTACCTGTTGCCATTTCTTATTAAGAATTAATGGATATGGTATAACGAGAGATTGAAAAGAACTTAATTTTGGATCAACAAGTTCGTTAGCTACACTGCCTAAATAATATATGCCCTCATCTGTAATCTTATAAAATAAGTTTGTACCATCAAGAGATTCTCTTCTATAAACCAATTCTCCATCAATTTCCTTAGAGCCAGCATTAAGAAGAATATATTTTTGATTTTCAAGTCCATCTCTTGTTGTAAGTGACACGCTATAGTGCCATTTCAAACCACTACTTAGCGGAAAATATGAATCATCATTCTTTGAACAACTAATACATAAAAAGGAAACAATTATTACAAAAAAAATATTTTGCATAAAGTTATCTTGAATTTTTGCTCTTATTATTAATTTTTAAATCTATTCGTTTACAGCCTTCATGCTAAGTCTAACTCGACCCTGTTTATCAACCTCCAGAACCTTAACCTTAACAAGATCTCCCTCGCTAAGCTTATCACTAACATTCTCTACTCTTTCCTCTGAGATTTGTGAGATATGAACTAATCCATCTTTTCCAGGGAGAATATTTACAAACGCACCAAAGTCCATAAGTTTAGCAACACGACCCTCATAAATTTTACCTACTTCAATATCTGCTGTTATTTGTTCGACACGTTTCATTGCTTCATCCCCAGCAGCCTTATCGGTTGATGCGATATTAACTACACCATCGTCGGTAATATCTATAACAGCACCAGTTTCCTCTGTTATAGCTCTGATTGTTGCGCCACCTTTACCTATAACATCTCTAATCTTATCGGGATGAATTTTAATAGTTGCAATACGTGGAGCATATTCGGACATTTCTGTTTTATGAGACGATAAGACTGCATTCATTTTTTCTAAAATATGTAATCTACCATCATTTGCCTGGTGTAATGCGGTTTCCATAATCTCTCTCGTTATACCATCTATTTTTATATCCATCTGTAATGCAGTTATGCCTTTTTCCGAGCCTGCAACTTTGAAATCCATATCACCTAAATGATCTTCATCACCCATGATATCGGATAAGACAACAAATTTTTCTCCATCTTTTATAAGACCCATTGCTATACCTGCAACAGGTGCCTCTAACTCAACTCCCGCATCCATTAGTGCAAGACTGCTACCACATACTGAAGCCATTGAGCTTGAGCCATTTGACTCAGTAATCTCAGAAACAACTCTTATGGAATATGGAAAATCCTCCATGTTTGGCATTACACCCAAAATTCCTCTTTTAGCTAATCGTCCGTGACCAATTTCACGTCGTTTAGGTGTGCCTACCCTGCCTGTTTCATTTACACAGAATGGAGGGAAATTATAATGGAATATAAAAGGTTCTTTTCTCTCTCCTTCAATAGCATCTATAATTTGCGCATCACGTTGCGTACCTAAAGTTGTAACGACTAAAGCCTGTGTTTCACCGCGTGTAAATAAAGCAGAGCCATGGGTTCGTGGCAAAACCCCAGTTTCGATAGTTATAGGACGAACTGTTTTTGCATCACGACCATCTATACGATTTTCACCGGAAAGAACACTATTTCTAACTATATGACTTTCTAGCTTTTCAATTTCTTCTACAACCTCAGCAGGTGACCAAGTCAAATCTTCGTCGCTTTGAATTGTTTCAACTACCTCATCTTTAATTTCTTTAATTCTTTCTTTTCGCTCAAGTTTATTATTTATTGTGTAGGCCTCTCGCAGCAAATCAAATGATTGTTTCTGTATTTCTTTTTCTAGAGAACTATCTTTTTCTGGTGCTGACCAATTCCATGATTTTACATTTGCATCTTTAACAAAGCTCTCAATACTATCTATTACTACTTGTAATTCTTGGTGCCCATACATAACAGCACCTAGCATAGTATCCTCAGATAACTGTTTTGCTTCAGATTCAACCATCAAAACAGATGATTTAGTGCCTGCAACAACTAAATCTAAATCAGATTCTTCCAAATCTTGAAAAGATGGATTCAATATATACTCTCCATTTTTATACCCAACTCTAGCAGCTCCTATTGGCCCATTAAAAGGTGCACCGGTTAAAGATAATGATGCTGATGCCCCAATTATCGCAGCTATGTCAGGATCTACAGCAGGATCAAGCGACATTACTGAAGCTATAATTTGAACTTCATTCTTAAATTCTTTTGGAAAAAGTGGACGTATAGGTCTGTCAATTAGCCGCGAAGTTAAGGTTTCTTTTTCTGATGGTCTCCCTTCACGCTTAAAAAAACCTCCTGGTATTTTACCAGCAGAATACGTTTTTTCTTGATAATCAACTGTTAAAGGAAAAAAATTCTGATCCTCTCTAGCTTCTTTTTTTGCAACACAACTAACTAAAACAACAGTGTCTCCCATGTAGACCATTACTGCTCCATCTGCTTGTCTTGCAATTCTACCTGTCTCAAGGGTGACTTTTTGATTGCCAAATTGAAATTCTTTTTTTACTACACTCATGAAATTTTCCTAGTTAATATTTATAAAAATGAATTTTAAATGCTAAATATTTTATAAAAACCAAAACCCGCTGTTGCGGGTTTATTTATTATTATATTCTCGTCGATAAAATATTCAGAAGAGTTTTATTTTCGTAGACCGAGTTTATCAATTAACTCGCGATAACGTGCTATATCTTTATTTTTTAAATAATCGAGTAATTTGCGTCTTTGATTCACCATGCGCAATAAACCCTGTCTAGAATGATGATCTTTTGTATGCTCTTTAAAATGATCTGATAGGTCTGTTATTCGTGAGGTTAGCAACGCAACCTGAACCTCTGGGGATCCAGTATCATCATTAGATAGCTGATAGTCTTTAACAATACTTAATTTTTGTTCATGACTTAGCGACATATAATTACTTCTCCTACTACTCTTTTCTTCTTGCTTAATTTGGCGCGTATTTTACCCGCGCATATTCCGCGGAACAAGTGAAAGATTTTTTCTATATAATAAATTTTTTATATTCTAATTAAGTTATATTAATCAATCGCTTAGGTGAAACTCGCCCATCTTTTGTAATTTCTCCTAAACCTATAAATTGGCGCGAACTATCATACATTCTCAATTTTCCACATTTATGTGATCCATTAGTATTTATAGATTGCCCCCTTGTTATTGAAAATACCTCTTCATTTTTCAATTGTATTTGAGGAATGTCTTTTAAAGCTGTATCCATTGGTAATAGTAAATCAGAGAGCGCGACTGGATTATTTCTAGCAATATTTTCAATCTCTTCTAATTTTATTGAATCTGATTCATGAAATGGTCCTGATATTTTTCTATTAAGAGTCAAGACATGTGCTCCACACCCTATCTTCTTACCAATATCTTCAACAAGTGTTCTAATGTAAGTGCCTTTAGAGCATGTAACTTCAATATCAAAAAAATCACTGCCTCTATTTAATAAATTGATTTTATAAATTTTGATGCACCTAGACTTTCGTTCAACTGAAATACCTTTATATGCAAGCTTATATAATCTTACGCCTTGGTGCTTCAATGCAGAGAACATAGGTGGAGTTTGTTTAATTTCACCAATAAAATTTTCCAATACTTCTTCTAGCTTTAATTTATTACTTGGAGGAATTTGTTTTCTTTCTAACAGATCTCCTTCAGCATCGCCTGTAGTTGTAGTTTCACCTAATCTACATCTAACAAAATATTTTTTGTCTGACCTCAATAAATACTCAGACACTTTGGTAGCCTCACCAAAACAAATCGGCAGCAATCCTGTTGCAGGAACATCTAAACTTCCTGTATGTCCTGCCTTTTTTGCATTATATATTCGCTTAACTTTTTGTAATGATTGATTCGAACTAACACCCGCTGACTTATTAAGAAGGAGAATGCCATTCACATCGTTATATTGCTTTTTTTGTGATTTTTCTTTATTCATATAAATATAATTATTTTTTTATTTATCATTTACAGAATCAATTATTTCACTCAGTCGCTGAGCACGCTCAATGGATACATCGTAATTAAAAGATATAGATGGGACAGTTTTTGATGTTAATAAACGAGAAATCTCGTGGCGAAATCTACCAGCTTCTAAATTAAGCTCATTAATTAGATCATCACGAGACTTTTTCAAGTTCAAACTAGTTACGTATATAATAGATTTTTTTAAATCAGGAGACACATCAACATTAGTTAGAGTCACTAAACCATATTGACTTATTGGAAATTTTTTTTGTATCAAAACTGCCAGCTCTTCTTTTATAACTTGAGCTACGCGACGATTACGGCCAAATTCTTTTGGCATATGCTAATAATCAAATTTTTCGTGCGACACTAATTCTTTCAAACACTTCAATCTGATCACCCTCTTTCACATCATTATAATTCTTCACGCCAATACCACAGTCCATCCCAGATTTTACCTCACCAACATCATCCTTAAAGCGACGTAATGACTCAAGCTCTCCTTCGTACACCACTACGTTGTCTCTCAGGACTCTTATTGGATTATTCCTTTTAATGAATCCTGTTGTAACCATGCAACCAGCAATATCGCCAAATTTTGGAGATCTAAATATTTCTCTAACTTCTGCTACACCAATAATTTGTTCTCTAACATCCGGTGATAATAATCCGCTAAGTGCTGCTTTTACATCATCAATTACATCATAAATTATGCTGTAATATCTAATATCTATACCCTCTGTATCTGCAAGTTTTCTGGCGCCTGCATCTGCTCTAACATTAAAACCAATAACGATACCTGATGATGCCATAGCAAGATTAATATCAGACTCCGTTATCCCGCCAACACCGCTGTTAATAACACTTACCTTAACTTCTTCATTACTCAATCTTAATACAGCATCAACTAATGCCTCTGCTGAACCTTGTACATCTGCCTTAATAAGAATATTTAACGAGATTATCTGTCCATCCTCCATCTGCGTCATAATATTCTCAAGCTTCATTGCCTGTTGTTCTGCAATTTTAGATTCTCTATATTTACCCTGCCTGAGCATAGTAATTTCTCGAGCTTTTTTCTCATCTGGCACAACAATCATTTCGTCACCTGCATTTGGCGTTCCCGAGAGTCCAAGAACTTCAAGAGGTGTTGATGGGCCTGCTGAATTAATATTTTTTCCGCTATCGTTAATCAATGCTCGAATACGTCCAAATTCATGTCCGCTTATAATTATATCTCCTTTTTCAAGCTGTCCGTTCTGAACTAAAATAGTCGCAATTGGTCCTCGACCTTTATCAAGACGAGATTCAATAACAACGCCAGATGCAGGTCCTGTTGCTACCGCCTTTAATTCTAAGATTTCAGCCTGCAAAAGAATATTCTCTAATAAAGACTCTATACCCTCGCCCGTCAAGGCAGAAACAGGTACAAAAATTGTATCTCCTCCCCAATCTTCCGGTATGACCTCATGTTTTGCTAAGTCTTGTTTCACTCTTTCAGGGTCAGCATTTTCTTTATCAATTTTATTTATTGCAATAATTATAGGAACATTGGCCGCTTTAGCATGTGTTATTGCTTCTTCTGTCTGCGGCATAACTCCATCTTCAGCAGCAACCACAATAACCACGATATCTGTTGATTTTGTTCCTCGTGCTCTCATTGCAGTAAATGCTTCGTGTCCAGGTGTATCTAAAAATGTTACATCCCCGTTATCTGTTTTAACACGATACGCTCCAATATGTTGTGTTATACCACCAGCTTCACCTGCAGCAACTTTTGTTCGACGAATATAGTCAAGCAACGATGTTTTGCCGTGATCAACATGTCCCATAATAGTTACAACAGGTGCGCGAAGAATTTTTTCACCCTCTTCTTGATTTGCTAATATAATTTTTTCTTCAAGTGCGTTTTCATTTTGAATTTTTACTATATGCCCCATCTCTTCAACTACTATTGCAGCAGTTTCTTGGTCAATGATTTGATTTATAGTTGTCATAGTCCCAAGACCCATTAAAATTTTCACAACTTCTGAGCCTTTAACCGACATTCGTTGGCCAAGTTCTGAAACTGAAATATTCTCTGGAATTTCTACCTCTCTTACGATTGGCGCGGTCGGTTTTTCAAACCCATGCTGCTTAGCAGTTTGTTGTGGTATAACTGGAGTTGGACGAGACTTTTTCCTTCTTCTTCCAGTAGTTTTAGTAGTAACATGAAGCTCTTCACGTTTGTGCTGAACTTTTTCTTTTTTATTCTTTTTTTCTTTTGTCGTTGATTTTTTTTCTAGAATATCAGGTATTTTCTCAACTACTTCATTATTAATTACTTTTTCCGATTCTATTGGAATGTTTGCCTCTTTTAGATCATCTGTATTTTGCAGTAATTCTTTACTATCTTCGGCAGTATTTTGAATGTTATCTTTTTCTATATCCTTATCTGACTTTACTTCTTCTTTTTTTTGTACCTTTTCTTCCTTAGATTCATTTTCATTTTTTAAATTATCAACTAACTCGCTTCTCTTTGCATAAGTACGACGTTTACGAAATTCAATACTAACGGTTTTAGATCTAGGTTTTAATCTCCCTTGACTCGCTACAGGAACTTTTAGTTCACTAGTAGTTTTACGGCGTAGTGTGATTTTACTGAGGCCTTCTCCGCCATCTTTTCCATGTTTTTGTCTTAAAAAGGATAATAGTTTCTTTTTTTCTTTATCCGTAATGACATCATCAGCATTTTTATTTGATAGCCCTGCTTCAACCAGTTGTTCTTGTATTCTTTTAACTGATACACCTACGTCTTTTGCAAATTCATCGACTGTAATATCGGGCATTAATCTATACTCTCGTCAGTTGACTCAGCGTTTTCAAACCACGGTATTCTAGCCGTCATTATTAATTCCCCAGCCTTTTCTTTTTCCAAACCCGATATCACTAATAGCTCATCAACAGACTGCTCAGCTAGGTCCTCCATTGTAATAACACCGATACTAGCTAATTCATATGCCAATGATCTTTCCATACCCTTCATATTCAAAAGATCCTCAGCAGGAACTGCATCTCCAATTTGCTCTTCTTTAGCAATAGCGCTTGTTAATATTATATCTTTAGCCCGATCTCTTAATGCAGTTACAAGATCGTTATCAAATTCCTCAATTCTCAGCATTTCATTTTCTGGTACATAAGCTATTTCCTCTAAGCTTGAAAAACCCTCTTGTGCTAAAATAATTGCAACCTCCTCATCTACATCCAGTTTCTCCATAAACATAGCCTGTAATACCTCAGATTCTTTTTCACTCTTTTCGTTAGCCTGTTCAACTGACATAACATTTAGTTCCCATTCTGTTAATTCTGAAGCAAGCTTAACATTTTGCCCGCCTCGTCCTATTGCTTGGGAAAGATTTTCGTCTGTAACAGCGATATCAATAACATGCTCGTCTTCATCAACCATGATTGATGAAACCTCAGCTGGAGCCATTGCGTTTATAACATATTGAGCTGGGTTATCATCCCAAAGAATAATATCTACACGTTCACCACTTAATTCATTTGAAACTGCTTGAACTCTTGATCCGCGCATTCCAACACATGCGCCAATAGGATCGATCCTTGGGTCATTTGCTTTGACAGAAATTTTAGCTCTGGCGCCGGGATCTCTTGCACCACTGATAATTTCAATCATTCCTTCATTAATTTCCGGTACCTCAATTTTAAAAAGCTCAATTAATAATTCAGGAGCAGTTCTACTAAGAAACAATTGTGGTCCGCGTGTAACTTCTAACTTAATCTCCCTAAGATATGCACGAATACGATCACCAGAACGAATAGCTTCACGTGGGATAATTTCATCTCTTGGAATAAATGCTTCAGCATTTTTCCCAAGATCGACTATGATACCGTTCCGCTCTGTTCGCTTAACTATTCCACTAACCATTTCGCCAACTCGATCACCATATGTATCTACAGCCCTAGCTCTCTCAGCTTCACGAACTTTTTGAACAATAACTTGCTTAGCTGCTTGTGCCGCAATTCTGCCAAATTCAACTGACTCCATAGGTTCTTCCAAAAATTCGCCTACTTCTATATCAGCAGACATTTCACTTTGTTTGAGCTTCTCATGTGCATCATTGAGAAATATCTGTCTAGTTGGCGCCTCAAGGATTTCATCTCCATCAGGCATAATTTCCCAACAACGATATGTTTCATAATCTCCAGTTTCACGATCTATAGAGACTCTAACTTCAATATCCTCGCGATTACGCTTCTTTGTTGCACTCGCAAGAGCCGCCTCAATTGCCTCGAATATAACGCTTTTCGCAACATCTTTTTCAGTGCTGACTGCATCAACAACCATTAATATTTCTTTATTCATAAATCTATTAATTACCCCAAATAAAACTAAAATTTTGCGACTATTTTTGCTTTTTCAATTAATTTAAACGGTATCTTTTCAATATTTCCATCAACCTTTATTGTTACGTCTGTATTATCAGTAGCCTCTAAAATCCCAACGAATTTCTTTCTTCCTTTTTGTTTTTCAAATAATTTCAATCTCACAGTTTTACCAATATTTTCTTTTATCTGCTCTTCGGTAAATAATGGCCTATCAAGGCCTGGTGAAGAGACTTCTAAATTATATTCACCCTTAATTGGGTCTTTTACGTCTAATATGCCAGTTAATTGCTGACTAACTAAAACACAATCGTCAATATTGATCCCACTTGATTTATCAATGTAAATTCGCAAGAGAGAATAATTGCCGCCTCTAGCTAGCTCAATACCCAATAACTCGTAACCCATTGCAATTACTTCGGGTTCAAATAAATCAAATAAATTCTGATTTTGTCTACGCATAGTTCAAAAAGCAAAAATGGGCCCAAGGCCCACTTCAAAAACTACATTTATAAATCAAGCGCAAGTATAACTAGTTAGTATTAGCTATGCCAATTTTTAAAAAATATTTTTAAGAGAAAGATTCGGTCTTTTCTCATATAAATAAGAAATTGGATTTTTATGAGAATTGAAAGTCTTAAGATAGTTGGTAGCGGGGGCAGGATTTGAACCTGCGACCTTCGGGTTATGAGCCCGACGAGCTGCCAGACTGCTCCACCCCGCATCAGAGCCCGCGAATACTACAGTGGCGTATAATGATTTTCAAGATACTTAGTGTGCACATAATAAAAAAGGCCCCTTAACGGGGCCTAATTCAATCAAGGTGCACTTAAAATTACTTCTTTATTAAGTGCTGAACCAGGGCTTTTCGCCTTTTCTTTCTTGCTTCAATAATTCTTCTGGCTTTCTTTCTGAGAAGTTCATCTCTTTTACCAAAAGATATTGTAGCTCTATCTCCTTCTCCTGGTTCTCCTTTTAGCTTTTTTTTTGGCTGTTTTACGTTTCGCTTTACGTTTCGCCTTTCTTTTGGCTACTTTACGCTTCGCTTTACGCTTCGCCTTTTTCTTGGCTACTTTACGCTTCGCTTTACGCTTCGCCTTTTTCTTGGCCGTTTTACGCTTAGCCTTACGTTTAGCCTTCTTCTTGGCCGTTTTACGCTTAGCCTTACGTTTAGCCTTCTTCTTGGCTACTTTACGCTTAGCCTTACGTTTAGCCTTTTTCTTGGCTACTTTACGCTTGGCCTTTCTCTTTGCTGTCTTCTTCTTGGCTACTTTACGCTTCGCCTTTCTCTTTGCAGTCTTTTTCTTTGCAGTCTTACGTTTAGCTTTTCTCTTTGCCATTGTTATAGACTCCCCTAGAAATTGAACATTAAATTAATTTAATAAACAAGACATCTAAAACAAATACGTCGCAAAGCAACATATTGACTGTGGATTATAGTCATGTTTTTTATTTTTTCTAGTTTTTTTATACATTTTTTCTTTTTTTTTAAAAACTCTATTTTTTATTTCCAAATTTTCGATTTTGTTGCACAAAAGTTACAAAATTTTCGTAAAAATATCTTTTGTGACATCTTTTACCTCTTTCATTCCGTCTATACTTAGATAATTTACCCCAGAATTATCCTTGTTTGATAATGTCTTGTAATAATCTACTAATGGGGATGTTTCTCTTCTATAAACATCTAATCGTTTTCTGACTGTGTTTTCCTGATCATCATCCCTTTGTATTAGTTCTTCTCCTGTTTCATCATCTTTTCCTTCAACTTTTGGAGGATTAAAATCAATGTGATATGTTCTGCCCGATTGTAAATGTACTCTTCTCCCCGACATACGTTTTATAATTTCACCATCTTTTACTTTTATTTCAATAACATAATCGATGGATATCTTTGATTTTGATATCCCATCTGCTTGGACAATAGTTCGGGGAAAACCATCAAATAAATAACCTTTTTTGCAATCATTTTGATTTATTCGTGCCTGAACTAAATTTAATATCAACTCATCTGATACCAAACCACCATTATCCATAATTTTTTTTGCTGATTTTCCTAATTCTGTTCCTTCATGTATTGCGCTACGTAACATATCTCCTGTCGATATTTGTGGTATATCGAATTTTTTACTAATCATGCTTGCTTGAGTGCCTTTTCCGGCGCCTGGTGGGCCTAATAAAATTATTCTCACTTTTTATATACCTATTATTTTATATAATAATTACAGACTTATTATTCGATAAAATGGAGAAGATGTAAAAAAATATGCAGATTGATATTGATACAGGCGATTCAAATACAAATAGAATAGTCTCATATTCAAAAAATTGTATTGAGTTAAAGAATAAATTGATAAAAAACACCCTAGTAATTTCATCAACACGCCTTGATGAAACTATGCTGTGTGCTAATTTTAATGATTTTGATTTAGAAAATTTAAAAAAAATAATCTCCTGGGAACCTGAAATCATATTAATTGGAAGCGGAAAAACGGCCTATCTTCCTAATCCTGAATGGATAATATATGCAAATAAAAAGAATATTGGATTAGAGGTGATGACTACAGGCGCAGCCTGCCGGAGCTATAATCTATTAGTAGATGAAGGTAGAAATGCAGTTGCTTGTCTATTTTTACCAGCTTAGTTTGATTGATTTGGTAGGTATTTGAGAGGATTTACAGGCTTTCCATTTAAGCGAATTTCGAAATGTAAAATATTACGTCCTGCAGGATCTTGCCCCATGTTCGAAATTTTTTGTCCCGCTTTGATAGTATCACCTTCCTTAACTAAAAGTGTCTTATTGTATGCATACGCACTCAAAAATTTCTCAGAATGCTTGATAATTATTAATTTTCCATAACCAACGAGACCGCTACCACTGTAGACAATTTCGCCCCTAGCGGCAGCTTTGATGACTTGCCCAGGAGAACCTGAAATATCCACACCTTTTTTTGATGTTGGTGAATTAAGTTTTACAATCTTTCCCTTCGTCGGCCAAAACCAATTTATGGCTTTACCCGACAAATCTTTATTTTTTCCTTCCTTCTTTATATTGGATTTATTAATCTCTTTTTTCTTAGTAATCGATTCTTTTTTAACTAATTTTTCTTTCTTTTTCTTAAAAATCTGTTTAAAACAAATAGAATCTCCTAAATAGATAACATATGGACTTTTTATGCCATTCCAATCTGCGAGTTTTTTATAATCGTAATTGTAACGCCACGCGATGGAATATAAAGTATCGCCTTTTACAACAACGTGACAACCAGATTTATTTTTTTTGAGTCTCTTAACTGACTTATCTTTAACATTTTTATTTGTTTTTTTACTGGTAGTGGATGATTCATTAGCTTGATCACGTTGTGTAACAGGCGCTAAACCATTCCCAGAACAGGCCTGAAGGCAGAAACAGAGTATTGCAATAGAAAAATATTTAGTACTAGGTATCATTTGAAATCTATCGTGTTGCATCAGTACCGGCAAGCATAGGCACGAAACTAACAGAATCAAGAAGCTTTTCACTGTAATCAGCCTGATTTCGTGTAATTTCTAACAATTTTTGCTCCCCAGCTTCACCAACAGGAATGATTAGACGGCCATCCAAAGCAAGCTGCTCTCTCAGAGCACTAGGCACTCCAATAGGCGCTGCTGAAACAATAATACCATCGTATGGAGCATGAGCTTTCCAGCCTATGTTTCCATCAGAATGGTTGCTTCTAATATTCGTGCAACCTAATTTTTGAAACCTCTCTCTTGCGCGAACCAGCAATCCATCAATTCTCTCTACGGTATACACATAATCAACAAATTGGGCCAAGACGAATGTCTGATAACCACATCCTGTTCCTATCTCTAATACTTTATGAAGTTTATTATCTTTGATTAATGCCTCGATCATTTTTGCAACTATATAAGGTTGAGATATTGTTTGATTGAATCCAATTGGTAGCGCTGTATTTTCATACGCTCGAGTTGCAAGAGCCTCATCAACAAAAAAATGTCGCGGTGTATTTCTTATTACATCAAGTACAGCCTCAGACTCTATTCCCATTTCTATCAACGTTTCCGCTAGGCGATCGCGCGTGCGTTGTGACGTCATCCCAATCCCCTTGAAGTCTGATTGCATTAATTAAGAACCTCAATCCAATTAGAAATAGTGGACAAAAATTGATGTTTTGTTAAATCGATATGCATTGGAGTTATTGACACTTTATTTTTACGTATTGCATAAAAATCGGTGCCCTTTCCTGCATCTCGCTCAGCTCCAACTTCACCCACCCAGTAAACCTTTCTACCTTTTGGGTCATGTGTTTCTATAGCAGGCTCTGATTTATGGCGATTTCCAAGGCGTGTAACTTCATAACCCTCTATTGAATCATAATTAACATCGGGAATATTTATATTTAGAAGTATCTCCTCTAGTGGATTCTTTATTAAGGATTGAATAACTTTCTTTACTACTAAAACGGCCGATTTATAATCTGAACTCTCACCGGCAAGTGAAAATGCAATTGCTGGACAACCGAGAAATCTTCCCTCCATAGCAGCAGCTACGGTTCCAGAGTAAAGCACATCATCTCCCAAATTAGCACCCGCATTTATCCCGCTAATCACCATATCTGGCTCTTCATCTAATAAACCTGTTATCGCAAGATGTACACAATCGCTCGGCGTCCCATTAACATAATAAAAACCTCGCTTATCTTGCTTTACATAAAGCGGTGAGTCTAATGTGAGAGAATTGCTTGCGCCACTCCGGTCTCTGTCCGGTGCTACAACAGTTACATTCCCTATTTCACTTAGAACTTCTGCTAATATAGAGATACCAGAAGCTTGATATCCGTCATCATTACTTAATAAAAAATGCATATATCTAATAGATAGGTAGAAAAGAACTCGATTAATTTAATAAAAATTCTAATAACGCTTTTGAGGAGTGCAATCGATTGCCTGCCTCTTCCCAAACAACACTCTGAGGACCCTCTAATACCTCCTCAGTAACCTCTTCATTCCTATGCGCTGGTAAACAATGCATAAAAAGTGCATCGCTTTTTGCACACACCATAATTTCTGAATTGACCTGATATTTTTTAAACTTATTCTTTCTTTCGTTCTGCTCGTTCTCCTGACCCATGCTAGCCCATACGTCGGTAATCACAAGATCAGCGTTACCAACTGCCTTATGTGGATCATCCTCGAATGATACATTTTCTTTCGAAGACTCATAAATTTCTGCTGCAGGAACAAATTCCTTGGGACATGAAATGATTAGTTGGAAATTAAAAATCTTTGCCGCATTTATATATGAATGACACATATTATTACCATCACCGAGCCATACAACTTTTTTATTTTCAATAGAACCACGTGCTTCTGTGTATGTTAATAAATCAGCAAGCAATTGACAGGGATGAAAACTATCAGATAGTCCATTTATCACCGGAACATCAGAATAGCTTGCGAATTCTTCTAGTTTTTGGTGTGCAAATGTTCTTAGCATTATGCAATCAACCATTTTTGATAAAACTCTGGCTGTATCTTTTAGTGGCTCGCCACGCCCAATCTGAGTTCCTGTTGGTGCAAGATAAATTGCATGACCACCAAGTTGCGCCATTCCGGTCTCAAAAGACACACGAGTCCTCGTTGAGGATTTTTCAAAAATCATGCCTAATACACGATTGTCTAATGTCGTTATGATTTTTTTTTGTTTAACTTGCTTTTTTAATTCTAACGCACGATTTATAATTGACTCCAATTCGTCGCGATTTAAACTTTTAAGCGTTAGAAAGTGTCTGACACTCATAATCAATACCTTTTAAAAATAAATGAATACTATGTGATTCTGTAAGTTTATAACAAATGTTCTTTTAATATTTCTGTCAAAATTGATACAACTCTATCAATCTCTGATTCTTTCATAATTAGAGGAGGTAGTAATCTAATTACATTCCCAGAAGTGACATTAATCAATAATTTTTTTTCTAATGCCTTAGCAACAAGGTTTGTACAATTATTTTCTAATTCAATACCTACCATTAAACCTTTGCCTCTGATATCGTTTATACCTTTCATGCCTCCCAGAGATTGATTTAGTTCGTTCATAAAATAACGACCAAGCTTAGCTGCGTATTCGTCCATACCATCCTTCTCTAGAATAGTTACCACCTCTAACGCAACCCTTGATGCAAGTGGGTTTCCCCCAAAAGTCGATCCGTGACTTCCTGCAAGAAAATATCCAGATGCTTTTCCTTTTGCCAGACAAGCTCCTATAGGCACACCATTTCCCAAAGCTTTAGCAATCGTAACCACATCGGGCAATACACCTTCATGCTGATACGCAAACCACTTTCCTGTGCGACACATTCCGGTTTGAACTTCATCTACGATCATTAATAAATTATTTTGATCACAAATATTTCTAATAGAATTTAAATAACTATCATTGGGAACAACAATACCGCCCTCGCCTTGAATTGGCTCGATCATTATGGCAACTATATTTTCCGAAACCTTAACATAATCTTCTAAAGCCTCAACATTATTGTATGGCATATGTTTAAAGCCGCCTAATAGTGGTTTGAAACCATCTTGAACTCTTTCACCGCTCGCACTAATAGTTGCCATTGTTCTTCCATGAAAACTATTCTGCATAACAACAATTATTGGCTCATGAATCTTTTGATTATGCGCATGAAGACGTGCAAGTTTTATTGCTGCTTCATTTGCCTCAGCTCCAGAGTTACAAAAAAATGCATTATCCATCCCAGAGAGAGCTGTAAGTTTTTCAGCGAGTTTCTCTTGGAATGAAATACGATATACATTAGAGGTATGAATTAATTTCGCTGATTGCTCTGCGATTACTTTACTAAGCGATGGATGTGAATGACCAAGTCCACAAACTGCGATACCACTTAAAGCATCTAAATAACGATCGCCTTCATTATCTATGAGCCAAGGACCAGCGCCTTCCTTAAACTCAACTGATAAAGGACTATAGTTACCCATCAAAAAATTGGTCATAAATTTTTCCTAATTATCTCTCTTCAAAACTAAACAATTATTTGTTATTTAAAAAATAACAAGCCCGGCCATAGCCGGGCTGAAAATATCTTATTGTAGTATATCTTTATTGCTATAACGGCAATCCATGCCCGTAACCGACCATACACATTAGCATAGGTATGGATAGCAATGTATTTGTTCTTGATGCCATCAATGCTGTATTTTTTGCCTTTGCGATCTCATCTGCCGTTGCATCAACAATACCTAAAATTTTCTTCTGATTTGGCCAAATCAAAACCCAAACATTAAAGAGCATAATTGTTCCTAACCATGAACCAACGCCTATCGTCGCCCCCATAACACCGCCCTTAAGCATAAAAGCATCATGCAAACTTATTGGGAGATAATAATGTAAGGCCGCAGCACCAGTTATCCATGTTAACAAGGCTCCCCAACGAAACCACCATAATGCACGAGGTGCTACATATTTATTGATAGCTGCAGGTCCAGGTCCACCTTCATCAGCCAAAGCTTCACCAACAGCCGGCACCTGAACAAAATTGAAATAATAGAGCAAGCCTATCCATATAACGCCAAAAAAGACATGCAACCAAACAATCAAAGACCACCGCTCCGCCATAGTTTCCAATATGGCTCCGTCATTATTAATACAAAAAGCAATTATAATAGCTAGAACAAAACCCAAAGTTATTGTTGCGCGTACTGATTTCAATGGATTCATAAACCTATTCTCCTACGTGGCAATTTAATTTTATTAGAATGTAATTAATCAAACTGGTTCAGATTATACTTACCTCTAGAGCGGCTTTCACCATCTTTTAATGCTATATTTCTTTGAATTTTTACGTATTTAGGGGTCGAAAAGATATAAAGGAAATAAAAACATGATTCTCGATTCTTTTTTTTATCTTTTTTGATATGATTTAGATATTGATTATATTATTTTTTTTAGGAAGGACTATATGGACGCTGTTATCGAACAAATCAAAAGCACAATTACATCAAACCCTGTAGTTATCTTCATGAAAGGTACTCCAGATTTTCCTCAATGCGGATTTTCAATGCAAACATGTCAAGCATTAAAAGCATGTGATATTGAGTTTGGATTTGTTGACGTATTAGCACAACCAGAAATGAGAGAGAACTTGCCAAAATTTTCTGACTGGCCAACATTTCCGCAATTATTCATAAATGGCGAGCTTATTGGCGGCTGTGATATTGCTATGGATATGTTCGAAAAAGGCGAGCTTCAAAAAATGACAAAAGAGGCGGTTAATAAATAAAAAGTAGCGTCTCTAATCTATTTCATTCTCAATCCAAATACATTTTCCGCCGCTTTTTTCTTGAATAGATTCTAATAGTAGCTGATGTTTTGATAATTCAGTTTTAGTTGGCTCGATAATTATTTCTTTAGTAATTTTTTTATTAGTTTCATGTCCATTTTCATTTTCATTTGATTTTTTTATTTCTATTTGCTCTAACGATAAATCTGTCTGTCCTCCTGTCATTCCTAAATAAACATCTAATAAAATCTCAGCATCAAGTAATGCGCCATGTAGATCGCGATTAGAATTATCAACATCGTAACGTTTGCATAGAGCATCTAAATTATTCTTTTGCCCTGGATGTTTTTCACGTGCTAGGAGTAAGGTATCGAAGACCTTACAATAATCTTCGACCTGCCCCCATTTCTTTCCCATTAACTTTAATTCTGAATTTATAAACCCAACATCAAAAGGAGCATTGTGAATGATCAGCTCACTGTCTTTAATGAAATCAATAAAATCTTGAGCGATATCAGCAAAACGAGGTTTGTCAGAGAGAAATTCATTACTCAAACCGTGAACATTATATGCGCCATCCTCAATTTCACGCTCTGGATTAAGATATTGATGGAAATTACGTTTCGTCTCACGTCGATTAATTAGCTCGACACAACCAATTTCAATAATTCGATGGCCCTGTTTAGGTTCAAGCCCAGTTGTTTCTGTATCTAACACTATTTGTTTCATGCTAATAACTCATCAATTGCCTTATTTGCCAACATATCAACACGTTCGTTTTCATGGTGCCCACTATGGCCTTTTACCCAGCACCAATCAACATGATGAACTTTACACGCCTCGTCTAATCTCTGCCAAAGATCAACGTTTTTTACTGCTTTCTTTGATGATGTCCTCCAATCACGTTTTTTCCATTCATCTATCCATTCTGTTATGCCTTGCATCACATATTTTGAGTCAGTCGTCATTACAACCTCACATGGTCTCTGTAATGCCTCTAGACCCATTATGGCAGCCATTAATTCCATACGGTTATTTGTTGTTTCCTTCTCGGAACCATAAAGCTCTTTCTCAGAATCATCGGATCTCAACAATACCCCCCAGCCTCCAGGTCCAGGATTACCTCGGCATGCCCCATCTGTGAAAATTTCGATTTTTTTTGTCATTATTTTTTTATTGTCAACCTTGATGTTGGCTCAATCGATTCTCCTGAAATAATATTCCTTCTTTTTTTCCAGTTTATTTTTATAGAACTCAATGGTGCTACACGTTTTTTTGCAACGACTATATATAACCCACCGAATATTGGATAACAATACTTCCCCAATCGCTCGAGTGGAAGAAATTTTTTTAATAATTTTTTATTTGATAATGGCGGTGAAAAGAAAAAATAGTTTACTTTTTCATATTCAAAATCGAGTAATGATAACCAATCCTTCAGTCTTGAAACCGAAATTAGTTTTCCACTCCATGGCATTCTGTTCCACCAACAAAAAATTAAATGCCATAACCCCCATAAACTAAATGGATTTATTCCAATAAAGACCACATAACCCTCGCAAATTAGTACTCTTTCAATTTCTCTTAATAATTTATGTGGATCGGTCGAAAATTCTAATATATGAGGCAAAATCAAAGCATCAACACTATCCATTGCAATTGGTAATTCCTCTGCATTTGTTCTAATAGCTTTTTTTATATCTTTTTTAAATTCGCTATTTTCAAGAAATAGAATAGTTTTATTTGATATCCTTGATGCTTTGAGATAGTTGAGTTCAGCACAGTAACCAAATTGCAATATATGATATCCAAATATTCTTGGAAGAATTTCCTCTAATTTGCTCATTTCTTCCGCATATACTGTCTCACCTAGAGGGCTTTGGTACCACTCAGAAAGTTTGTCTCTCAACGTTAATTCATTTAAGCTTTCGTAGTTCATTGTGTTTCATATTAATCGTTTGCAATCAAAAGAAGTAATTAAATTTACCAAGGATTTTAAATAATGCTAGAGATAATACCCGTAACAGCATTAAAGGATAACTATATATGGGTGGTAAAGAACAAAATAACATCCGATAGTTTGATAGTTGATCCGAGCGAGCATGAGCCTGTATTAAAATTGATTGAATTCGAGAAATTAAATCCTAGAGCAATACTCATTACTCATCATCATTGGGACCATGTTGGTGGAATAGTTGGTATAAGAGAGAAATTCAATATTCCTGTATACACGCCAAAAAAAGAACGTGTGGAGGGAGGTACAAACCCAGTTGGTGAAGGAGATACTATTTTCGTGTCAGAACTCGATATGGAAATCCAAATATTAGATGTCCCCGGACACACATCAGGCGCCGTAGCTTACTACACACGAAATATGGTATTCAGTGGAGACACTCTTTTTGCAGCAGGCTGTGGTCGTTTATTTGAGGGCACAGCTGAACAAATGTATGCTTCGCTATCAAAAATAAAAAATCTTCCGGCACAAACGCTTCTTTTTTGTGGTCATGAATATACTGTCGCGAATCTGAAATTTGCAGCGACCGTTGAGAATGGCAATGATATGATCAAAGAAAGACTCGCCGAGGCGATTAAAAAAAGAGAAGGGATGCAGCCTACATTGCCCACGACCCTAGAAACTGAGAATCAAACGAACCCATTTCTTCGTTGCAATGAAAAATCAGTTATTGATTCTGCTAGTAATTACGCAGGGAGATCGTTAGATAACCCCGTCGATGTTTTTGCTACAATAAGAGATTGGAAGGATTCCTTCTGAATGCGCAAAATTTTCCGAAAAAACAATAAAAAAAACAAAAAAATGATCAATAAAACATCAATTTACACAATAATATTAATCCCATTTATATTTTTTGGATGCGCACCTAAAGAAAAGATTGAGTCACCAGATACTGCTCAAACTTACGAAAAACCAGGCACTGTTGAAGCGGAGATCACACCTAGATCTGATGATTTAGCAATTATTCGAAAAGAGGAAGCGACACCCTCAAAAGAAACTGATGCACAAAAAATCTATACTGATTTATGGGTTATGATTCAAGACGGCCTTATTCTTGAGAGAAATATTGATAACAAAAAAGTAAAGGATAAAATCGCATGGTTTGCTCGAAATCAAGAATATATTAATCGGGTAGTAAAACGCGCTGAACCCTACTTATATCATATTGTAAATAAGATAAAAGAACGTGATATGCCTCTCGACTTAGTACTGCTCCCGGTGGTTGAAAGTGCATACCAACCTTTTGCGCTATCGCCAAGTAGAGCATCTGGAATTTGGCAATTTATACCCGCTACTGGAAAAAGATTTGGGCTAAAACAGAACTGGTGGTATGACGGGAGGCGTGATGTCGTCGCAGCTACTGATGCCGCACTTAATTATCTGGAAGCGCTACACAAGAGATTCAAGGGAGATTGGTTTCATGCACTTGCAGCATATAATGCTGGTGAGGGAAATGTTGAGCGTGCGATTAGAAAAAATAAAAAGAAAGGAAAGAAAATAGATTTCTGGAATCTGAGACTTCCTCCTGAAACGAGAAGTTACGTACCAAGTTTATTAGCAATTGCAGAAGTATTAAAAAATAACGATAAGTACAATATCAAATTTAATAAAATAAAAAATGAGCCCTATTTCGAAATTATTGATGTTGAAAGTCAAATTGATCTAGCAACTGTTGCTGATTTATCAAATCTCACAATGGATGAAATCTATACACTTAATCCGGGATTTAATCGTTGGGCAACTGATCCTAATGGGCCGCATCAATTAGTCATACCAATAACGAAATCAAAAGAATTTAAAACTAGACTTAAAAAGTTACCAAAATCAAAACGTATAGTATGGAAGCAACATATTATAAGTAAAGGTGAATCGCTTGGTCTTATTGCAGAGAAATATAAAACGAGCATAAGCGCAATAAAAGAGTCAAATAATCTCAAGGGGAACCTAATTCGTGAAGGAAAATCCCTACTAATACCTACTGCAAAAGAATCGAATAAATATTATTCACTAAGTGCTGATTCAAGACGGTTCAGGGATTTAAAAACAAGTGATGGAAAACAATATACCTATATCGTGAAACGTGGTGACAACCTATGGGATATAAGTCGAAAATACGGAGTTAGTGTTAAGCAGCTTGCAAGATGGAGTGGCATATCAACAAAAAGTTTTCTTAGGCCAAAGCAAAAATTAACAATTTGGATAAAAGAAGAGGAATCTAATGCTAGCAATCAAACAAAAGCGATCGCTAATAATCTGCCGGATTCAGATTATGTTGTAAAAGAGGGTGAATCTCTCTGGTTGATTGCAAGACGCTTTGATATCCATGTAGTAGAAATACTTGAATGGAATAATCTTAAAAAAAATACACCTATACAGCCCGGACAGATTTTAAAAATGCATTTGAGCAAAAAAAATGAAGAAGAAAGCAGGGATGCAATAGTGCTGTCAAATCAAAAAATTACCGAGTATGTAGTAAAAAAAGGTGATTCTCTCTGGTTGATTGCAAGACGCTTTGATATCCATGTAGTAGAAATACTTGAATGGAATAATCTTAAAAAAAATACACCTATACAGCCCGGACAGATTTTAATTATTCAAAAAGTACTGAGTGATGCCTAGTTTGAATTACTAATAATTATCATTAATTGAAATTAATTATAACTAGATGAAAAATAATATCTTCGATAACTATAACCCTCAAAAAACACTTTACAAAGCCTTGCTTGATGCAAGCAATGAACACGGGAAAAACTACGAAGTAATTGAGGACATCCAAAGAAAACCACTTAAGTATAGAGATATTATTCTACAAAGCATTGTACTAGGTAATTATATAAAAAGATTCACTACCGAATCTGAACATATTGGAATTATGCTGCCTAATGTTACCGCCCTACCAATACTTTTTTTCGCTTTACAATTTACTGGTCGTGTTCCTGCAATGTTAAATTTCTCCTCGGGCGCCTATGCAATAAATAGGTCGTGCAAAACTGCAAAAATAAAAACTATCTATACATCAAGACTTTTTATAGACAAAGCTAAGCTAGAGTCAGTTATAAAAGAATTACAAAAAAACTATTCAATATACTATCTAGAAGATATAAAAAAGAAAATAAAAATAAGCACGAAATTATTTTCATTAATCGCACAGTTTTTTATTTCAAAATACTATGATAGACAACACCCTAACAAAGACCCAGAAAAAACGGCTGTTATACTCTTTACCTCAGGTTCGGAAGGTGATCCAAAAGGTGTCGCATTATCCCATAGAAATCTGCTTTCTAACTATGCGCAAGTTAAATACCATATAGAATTCAGTGCATCTGATACAATGTTTTGCTGTCTCCCTTTGTATCATTCGTTTGGACTTAATGCAGGCTTCCTGATGCCATTATTAGGAGGTTCAAAAATATTCCTATACCCAACACCTCTTGATTATCGCCTTATTCCAGAATTTATTTCAAAACTTAAAGCAACTATTCTTTTCGGTACTAATACATTTTTTAAGGGTTATGCTAATTATGCCAAGCCTGATGATTTCAAAACATTAAAATATGTAGTTGCAGGTGCCGAAAAATTACATGGCGATACGATTAAATTATGGAGAGATAAATTTGGTCTAGATATTTTACAGGGTTATGGAGTCACTGAAACAAGTCCTGTGATATCAGTTAATGATTTAAAACAAAATAAAATAGGTACCGTGGGAAGTATTATGATAAATATAAATCATTATTTAGAGCCAGTAGAGGGTATAGATAATGGTGGACGCCTCGTTGTAAAAGGACCGAATATTATGCTTGGATACCTGCTTTATGATAATCCTGGAATTCTCCAACCTCCGTCAACTGCTAAAGGTGCTGGATGGTATGATACTGGTGATATTGCTAATGTTGATGATGAAGGATTTGTGACAATATTAGGACGCGCAAAAAGATTTGCTAAAATTGGAGGTGAAATGGTTTCCCTAACAGCAGTTGAGGAATTAGCAGCACTCACATGGCCGCAAGAAAAACATGCATGTGTAGCAATAATCGATGAAAATAAAAGAGAGAGAATAATACTTGTCACAGAAAATAAAGAGGCAAAACTCAAAGAATTACAAAAAATTGCTAAAGAAAATCATATTAGTAAATTAAACATACCTAAAAAAATTGAAACTACTATCGATATTCCTATTCTTGCTACTGGGAAAATAGATTATATTAATCTTACAAAATTAGTTGCATTAAAAAATTAAATGAAAGATCTAGAAAAATATATTAGAAACATACCAGATTTTCCAAAACCAGGTATTCAATTTAAAGATATAACACCTCTATTGAAAGCACCAAAAATATTAAATCAATCAGTAGAAATGCTAATAGAGCCATTTCTTAAAAAGGAAGTAACAGCAGTAGCTGGAATGGAGGCACGTGGATTTATTTTTGGAGCACTTGCTGCTCATAAATTAAATACTAGTTTTATTCCTTTAAGAAAACCAGATAAACTCCCCTATGATGTCAAACAAACCTCTTATGATCTTGAATATGGTTCTGCTTCATTAGAAATACATACTGATGCAGCAGGAGCTAACGATAATGTGCTGTTGGTCGATGATCTAATAGCAACTGGAGGCACAGCTGCAGCGAGTTGTAAATTAATTGAGGAATTGGGGGCGAAAATAGTTGGTTGTGCTTTTATTATTGAACTCGATTTTTTAAATGGGAGAGAAAAACTCGATAAATATGATATTCACTCACTAATTCATTATTGAAAAAAACGCTCTAGACTAACCCGCCATTTATATTAATTGATTCTCCCACTAAATAGGATGATTCATCAGAAGATAAGAAAACGACTGCCTCAGCAATATCATCTGGTGTGCCAAAACGTCCAAGTGGTATTTCTTTAAGACGCTCCTGATAAAAATCACCATCTATATTTTTTTCAGCAAAAGCTGTGATAATCCAACCGGGAGAAACCATATTGACACGAATTATTGGGGCAACACTTTTTGCAAAAGAACGTGTAAACCCAAGAACTGCCGACTTACTGGCAGCAAAAATTTGTGGATTCAAACCTTTAAAACCATGTATAGATAAATCCCAGCCCATGTTTACAATCACACCATGCCCTTGCTTTTTCATGATCTCGCTGACAGACCAGCAAGCGTTAATTGTTCCTTTTAAATCAGTCTCAATTAATCGCTCTAATTTATCAGCAGTATTAGCTGAAGCAGCATCGCCAGTGAGAATATCTGCGCCTGCATTATTTACCCATATGTCAATACGACCGAATTCATCGAGGGTGCTTTCAATTAAATGATTGAGAGATTTTTTATCGCTTACATCTGCTTGGATTAATAGAATTTTACTACTACATGATTCATTATTTTTTAACAGCATTTCAGCATTATTTTTAGACTTTAGATAATTAACGACAATATCTGCTCCTTCAGAAATAAATAGATTAGCAATACCTGCCCCTATACCACTGCTTGAGCCGGTAATGACAGCAACTTTATTTTTAAGACGTTCCATTGTTCATTTTACTCATATAACATTACGTAGTTATTTTAACGAGAAAACTTTATTTTAGTATGCCAGAAATTGCCGTTATTATCCCCACTTACAATCGAATCTCATTCCTAGAACGAGCAATTAATTCAGTGCTCGATCAATCTTGTTCAGTGAATCAAATAATCGTTATAGATGACGGTTCAACAGACGATACAAAGAAAGTAATTAAAAAAAAATATCCACAAGTTACATATATTCATCAAAAAAATCAGGGTGTCAGCGTTGCTAGGAACAGAGGAATAATCGAGACTAATTGTGAGTGGATATGTTTTTTAGACTCAGATGACACATGGCATAAAAATAAAATTCAAAAACAGAAACAAAAAATTAAAGAAAATTCTGAAATGTTATTTTGTCATACAAATGAAATCTGGCATCAGCATGGAAAAATTCTAAATCAGCAAAAAAAACATAAAAAATATGGCGGTTATATTTTTGAGCAATGCCTACCATTTTGTATTATTTCACCATCTTCAGTAATAATTCATAAAAAAATATTTAATGAGATAGGATTATTTGATGAAGGACTTTTGGCGTGTGAGGATTATGATATGTGGCTACGTATATGCAGTAGGTATCCCGTATTATTTATCAATGAAGCATTAACAAATAAATATGGTGGTCATAGCGATCAGCTATCAAAGAAATATTGGGGTATTGATAGATTTAGAATAATTGCATTAGAAAAAATTATTCAATCTAAGAATCTTGATCCAAAAAAAACAAAAATAGCAAAAACCGAGCTACTTAAGAAAGTAAATATTTTTTTAAAGGGGTCTGAAAAATATAAGAGAAATAAATATCATGACATGTGTATCGCAATAAGAGAAAAATATGCTTAAAAAACTAAAAAATTATCTAAAAATATCAGATAAATTACATACAGCAGCTCAGCCTGACTATGATCAATTCAAACTGATAAAAGACAGTGGTGTTGAAATCATTATCAACCTAGCAGAAATTGATTCGCCAGGGGCAATTGAAAATGAATCACAACTGGTAGTTGAAAATATGATGGATTATATAAATATTCCAGTTGATTTTAAGCAGCCGACATCTGCTGAACTAGAATCATTTTTCAATATTATGATTCACTCAACTAGTAAAACAGTCTTAGTTCACTGCGCCTATAATTGGCGTGTTTCATGCTTTATTTACTTATATCGCATAATCAAGCTTGGAATAAGTGAAGAAGAAGCAAAAAGTGATATGCTTAAGATATGGGAGCCAAATAAAACGTGGCAATCTTTCATTGAGACAAATTTATCTAAGCAGAATCATAAAATAAAATGACAGTACATTTCTTTTCAGCTCTTTTTTGTGAAGCAAAACCTATTATTAAGCACTATGACCTTAGTAAACTAGAAAATTTAAATACATTTTCAATATACAGCTCTAATGAAGGAGATATTACGCTCACTATCACAGGGATTGGTAAAAATAATGCTATTAAAGCAATAAAATATCATCACGACTCTATGCATACACATAAAAGTGATATTTGGCTTAATATAGGGATTGCAGGACATAAAAATATAAGTGTTGGTGATATAAGACTAATTAATAAAATAACCGATGATGAAGATAAAAAAAGCTGGTACCCACAAATAATTTTTAAGTCAGAATGTCCCTCTATCGACTTAGTCTCACTAAATGCTCCATCAACCAATTATAAAGCGTGTTTATACGATATGGAGGCGTCTGGCTTCTACCAAACTGCTATTCAATATGGAACTATAGAATTGGTACAATCTCTCAAAATTATTTCAGATAATAGCAGAACATCTATATCAAAAATTAATGCAGAAAATGTTGAGTCATTAATTAAATTAAATATAGATGCTATTGAAAAAGTATTGTCTGAACTGAAAATACTGGCAAAACAAATAACATCTGAAGAGAAGTTACCTAACTATTATGAACTTTTTATAGAAAAATGGCACTTCACACAATCAGAAAAATATAGGCTAAAAAGAATGCTGGCTAAGATAAATATTAGATATTCTAATGAAAATATTTTTGAATCCACCAATCACCTTGGAACGGGGAAATTAGTTTTAAAAGAATTAGAAAATAAATTAACTAATATCAATTTCTCTTTAAATTAATATGATAGATACCATATACATTGAAAATGAGATTGCGACACATCCGCGTACTAAAAAAATTCTCAAAAGATTCTCAAAAGCTACGCAAATTAAATGTGATCGTTATTCTGAAATTTTTAATCGCAAGTCTCAAAACTTTAGATTACAAAAGAATAATCCAGCATTAATTTTAGCTAAAAAACATAAGGGTATGGTGCTGCCAATACCTAAGCAATTTGGTATTGGGGCAAAACATAATTATTACTTTTCTCATATGTTGAATTGCATTTATGACTGCCGATACTGTTTTCTACAAGGGATGTTTCAATCCGCAAATTACGTTTTATTTGTTAATTACGAAGATTTTATCAATGATATTGAATCTCTAGTGAAAACACATAGCTCAGATGAGGTTCATTTTTTCTCGGGATATGATTGCGATAGTTTAGCACTAGATCCTGTAACTCATTTTATATCTGATTTTCTTCCTTTCTTTGAAGAAAATGAAAATGCTTTAATTGAATTAAGAACAAAAAGTACGCAAATAGCTTCACTTTTGAAGAGGCCCGTTATCAATAATTGTGTTGTTGCTTTTAGCTTTACACCAGAAAAAATAGCAAGTCTTCTTGAACATAAAACACCAGCTATATCTAAAAGACTAGAAGCGGCGATAAAGTTACAAAAAGCGGGGTGGAATATTGGGTTACGTTTCGACCCTCTCATCTATACTAAAGATTTTACTGATCAATATAAAACTTTATTTAATAGAGTTTTTTCAGAAATAAATATAGATTTACTTCACTCTGTGAGTCTTGGAAATTTTCGACTTCCAAAAGATTATTTTCGGAAATTAGAAAAACTCTACCCAGAAGAATTATTGCTCGCATCGCCACTGGTAGAGGACGATGGAATTATTTCGTACCCAGGGGATTTACGAGATGAGATGGTCAAATTTTGCGAGAATAAAATTAAAAAATACACGCCAAAAGAAAAATTCTTTCCGTGTTATGAAGTAGCTTGAAGATTTTATTTAAAGCTTATTATAAATCTCCCCACCTTTTTCTCTAAATTCCTTAGACATTTCATCCATACCCTTTTCTAAAATCTGATCAAGATCTTCAACACCTTTTTTTGCAGCATAATCTCTTACATCTTGAGTTATTTTCATTGAGCAGAAATTTGGTCCGCACATCGAACAGAAATGAGCAGCTTTGTGTCCTTCTTTGGGTAATGTTTCATCATGAAAATCACGTGCTCTATCAGGGTCTAATCCAAGATTAAATTGATCTTCCCAACGAAATTCAAATCGTGCTTTTGAAATTGCATTATCTCTAAGTTGAGCTGCTGGATGACCTTTTGCAAGATCCGCAGCATGAGCCGCTATTTTATATGTAATTATCCCTTCTTTTACATCATCCTTATTCGGAAGTCCCAGATGTTCCTTTGGAGTGACATAGCATAACATTGCAGTTCCATACCAACCGATCATTGCCGCACCTATCCCAGATGTAATGTGATCGTACCCTGGGGCGATGTCTGTTGTTAGCGGTCCTAATGTATAAAAGGGTGCCTCGTGACACTCGGTCATCTCTAAATCAACGTTTTCTTTGATCATATGCATTGGTATATGTCCCGGTCCCTCGATCATTGTTTGAACATCATGCTTCCACGCAATTTTTGTCAATTCACCCAATGTCTTTAATTCGGAGAACTGTGCCTGATCATTTGCGTCTGCTATCGATCCAGGTCTTAGGCCATCGCCCAGCGAAAAAGACACGTCATAAGCCTTCATAATTTCACATATATCTTCGAAATGTGAATATAGAAAGTTTTCTTGATGATGGGCCAAACACCATTTTGCTAGTATGGATCCGCCACGAGAAACAATTCCGGTAACACGTTTAGCGGTTAATGGGATATATGGTAAGCGCACACCGGCGTGGATTGTAAAATAATCAACCCCCTGCTCTGCTTGCTCAATTAAAGTATCTTTATAAATATCCCAGGTTAATTCTTCTGCCTTACCGTTAACTTTCTCTAAGGCCTGATAAATTGGCACAGTCCCAATAGGTACCGGTGAATTTCTTATAATCCATTCACGTGTTTCATGTATATTTTTACCTGTTGATAAATCCATAACATTGTCAGCACCCCATCGAATAGCCCAGGTCATTTTTTCAACTTCTTCCTCAATTGATGAACTAACCGCGGAATTACCGATATTGGCATTTATTTTTACTAAAAAATTTCGTCCAATAATCATTGGTTCTGATTCAGGGTGGTTAATATTCGCGGGTATAATCGCTCTTCCACTAGCGACTTCCCCTCTAACAAATTCAGGAGTAACTTCATCTGGAAGATTGCTTAGCCAAGGAAAGCCTTTGTGGAATTTGAGTAAATTTTTATCTTTATATTCTTGCAATCGCTGATTTTCACGAATAGCAATAAATTCCATTTCAGGAGTAATTAGCCCCTTTCTTGCATAATGCATTTGAGTTACGTTATTACCAGACTTTGCGACACGTGGTTTAGGAGGGGTTGCGTAACGCAATTTTTTTAATTCAGGTTCATTCAATCTCTCAACGCCATAAATCGATGATGGACCGCTTAATTGTTTAGTATCAGAACGTCCCTCAATCCATTTTTTTCGAAGCGGCTTCAATCCATTACGTATATCAATATCTGCATCCGGATCTGTATATGGTCCTGAAGTGTCATAAACTGTAATTGAACTATTTTCCTCTTGGCCTTGGTTGGTTTGTGTTGGTGAGCACGCAATTTCTCTCATTGGAACCAATATATCTGGACGTGAACCAGTCACATAAATTTTTCTTGAATTGGGAATGGGTTTTTTTATTTCATCGCCAACAACTGCGGTATCACTTAAGACTGAATCTGAAATTGCGCTCATAGTAACCTCTACATGGTAATAAAAGATAAAAAAGAGCGCGTAAAATATGCTGACTTGCTTCCCTACGCTGGTACTAACCAGATCAGGTCAAGGGTAAATCTCAGCCAAAATTAGGCGCCCCTAGCTTAATTACATGCTATATAATGCAGACGCTTACTACAACTAAATTAATATGGATTTTCATAACTAATTAATTGATAGCTATTTTTTTATAATGCAAACAATCACCCCAGAGACACTAAAGGAAAGGCTGGATAATGGCGAAAAACTTATGCTAGTTGATGTTCGTGAGTCCTGGGAGTTTTCAATATGTAAAATCGAGGGTGCTGTAAACATAAATATGTCGGATTCTGAAAAATTACTCAATGATCTCAATTCAGATGATGAAATTGTGACAATTTGCCATCATGGCATGCGGAGTTTTCAGGTTGCCACATTTCTTGAATCAAATGGTTTTAACAATGTCATAAATCTAGATGGTGGCATTGATCTGTGGGCTAAAACTATTGATTCTGATATGGCACAATATTAATAATATTACTGATTTTTAATAATTATAATTTAATCTATCTTCTATAAATGTTCTCTTATTTAAAAAAAATATTCATACTTATCTCAACGATACTAGTTTCAATAAACAGTCTATCTGCCGATTTAGCTAGTATTTACTTTTTAGCAGAGAAAAATGATCCAACATACCAACAAGAAATCTCAAAACATCGCGCTGTAACTGAATCTAGACCTCAGGCATTGGCAAAATTGCTACCCTCTCTAAATTTAAGTGGAAACACAAAAAGAAATGCACAGGATATTACAACATCGGGTTCTTCAGTTGGTGCTGACGGTGAAATTGATTTCAATAGTCATGGTTACAGCTTAAGTATTACTCAACCACTTTTTAGACGAGATGATTTTATAGCCTTAGCGCAGGCAGATAGTCAAATTAAAGAATCGGAAGCAAAGCTCGCAAAAGCGCAACAAAACCTAATCATCAAAGTCAGTAAATCTTATTTTAATGTTTTAAAAAGTTTGGATAATCTTGAATTTGCAAAAACTGAAGTTACGTCATTAAAGCGACAACTTGATCAAGCTAATCAAAAATTTGAAGTGGGATTAAGCGCAATTACAGATGTTCAAGAAGCAAAAGCAGGTTATGATCTTGCGGTTGCTCAAGAGATCCAGGCAATAAATAAAATAGACAATGCGAAGGAAGAGGTGCGAGAACTAACTGGAGAGTATATAGATCAATTCAGTGTTCTTGGTAAGGATATACTTTTGGTTAAACCAAATCCCGAAGTAATAGATAGTTGGACTGAGTTAGCAATAAAACAGAACTTGGACATTGCTGCTGCTAATTTTGCTTTAGAAAGTGCAAGAAAAGAAATTAAGAAGCAATCGGCCGGTCATCTACCCACAGTTGATATCGTTGCATCACATGGCTATGATTCAACCGGTGGTCGTTTCGGAAGCACAAGGACAGACCGCTCCGCAATTGGTTTGGAGCTAAATATCCCAATATATTCTGGTGGCTTAGTAAACTCAAAGACTCGCGAGGCTCATGAAAAATATAACCAATCCATGCATTATCTTGAAAAAGCGAGACGTTCAGCACAAAGAGAGACAAGAGAGGCTTATCTTGGTGTAATATCGGGTATTAGTCAGGTAGCAGCACTAAAACAAGCTGTTATTTCGAGTGAGACAGCTCTACTTGCAACTGAATCTGGGTTTGAAGTTGGAACGCGAACAGCGGTTGATGTTGTTGCATCGCAAAGGGCAACCTCAAAGGCGCTCCGTGATTATAGTAATGCAAAATATGATTACATTTTAAATACCTTAAAACTAAAACGATCAGCAGGTACCCTGTCTCCTGATGATTTAAATTTAATTAATGCATGGTTGATAAAAAAATGACAAAAAATAAAAAAAAATCACTATGTGATATCAATGAAAGCTGCTTGATGATTGTTGATATTCAAGAAAAATTAAGTGCAGTGATGCCAGAGAAGGTAATTAATCGCTTAAAAACTAATGCAAACATATTATTAACGGCTGCAAATAAATTAAATATTCCAATCATTGCAACGATGCAATACCCAAAAGGCTTGGGTGATATCGAAAACTATATAAAAGATCAACTAACGGATACCTCAAAGTGTTTTGAAAAAACTAGCTTCTCAGGAGCTATGGCGAATGGTCTATTAGAACACATTGAAAAGCTTAAAAAGAAGCAAATCATCCTAATTGGTCTTGAATCACATATTTGCGTTCTACAAACAGCACTAGAATTCTCAGAGAAGGGATATGAGGTATTTGTTGTGAGTGATGCAATCGCATCCCGAAAGCTAACAAGTTATGAAACAGCACTAACTAGATTAGAGCAGGCCGATATATGGTTATTGAATACTGAATCTGTTCTTTTTGAGTGGATACGTGATGCGGCGCATCCGGAATTCAAATCACTCTCAAAATTAATCCTTTAGAATCTATTTGCACTTCGAGCAAACTGTCGGACAATTCCAACCTCCGCCTGGTCCTCCAAAACACGGGCCGCCCTCGCCTGCATAACATGAACCACCAGGGCCTGCATAAGCTGGGCCACCAGGACCCGCATAAGCCGGACCACCCGGTTCGGCATAACATGCGCCACCTGGTCCATCATAGGCTGGACCACCTGGACCTGCGTACATCTTGCCACCAAGGCCTGCATAACACGGTCCACCTTCACCCGCATAAGCTGGACCACCTGGACCTGCATAAGCCGGACCACCCGGTTCGGCATAACATGCGCCACCTGGTCCATCATAACCTTTACAATTACATACGTTTCTAGCTATTGCTGATGACGATAAAAAAATTAAGATTACAACAAGCACGTATCTTTTCATTTATTCCATTACCGTAACTTCAATTATTTCAGATGCTAATGGTGGTTGATGAGGGATGTGATGTTTATCACCTAATATTAGTTGAAGTCTATGTTTTCCTGAAGGCAGATCGAGTTTAGTTTCAGTTTGTCCTAAACCAAAGTGGAGATGCTGACTAGTTGAGGGAATAGGTGAGGAGTAATCTATTTCATCTACATTTATCAGTAAATGATGATGCCCAGTATTTTTTACATCAACGCCAGCAGGAGCAATGCCCTTGCCCGCTAAACCAAACTGCACTAGAAAAGGTGATCTTAATACATCTCCATCTTCAATATTGATAAAGTAGACTTTTTCTGAGAAAGCATTAAATGATAAAAATA
>CAJWRJ010000013.1 GCA_913046215.1 uncultured Legionellales bacterium
CTTAAAATCCCTCGACTTAACGGTCGTGCCGGTTCGATTCCGGCCCCGGGCACCATTAAAAACAGCAAAAATTACTCTAAACTTATTAATAATGTTAACAACAACCGAACATTCCCGTGAAAGAGAGGGCTTTAAGTACATATATCCAGTAATTTCTCGTCGTTCGGGAGGTCTTTCTGTTGGAATCAATCTAAATACAAATAATGCATGTAATTGGCGCTGCATCTATTGCCAAGTACCACAATTAACTCGAGGAAGCGCTCCTCCTGTAAATCTTGAAACACTTCAAAATGAATTAAGATTTTTTCTAGACTCTGTTTTGCATGGTGATTTTTATGAAACAGAAGAAATACCAAAGAAACTTCAAGAAATCAAAGATATAGCTTTATCTGGTAATGGAGAACCTACGACTGCTGATGAATTTGAACAGGTAGTAGATGTTCTAAAAGATGTGATCAAGGACTTGCCAATACTGAAACAGATAAAATGCGTATTAATAAGCAATGGAAGTCTGGTTAATCGCGATTACGTTCAGAGAGGACTCTCTAAGCTTGCTGAAATAAACGGAGAGGTTTGGTTTAAAATTGATAGCGCAACACCAAAAGGTATGGAAAAAATCAACCAAATAAGCGGAAATGAATTATCAACGACTAAAAGACTGGCAATATCAGCAAAACTCTGCCCAACATACATACAAACCTGCATGTTCATGTTTAATAAAAGTTTACCCAGTCCAACTGAAATTAACGCTTATCTTGAAATGCTCAGTAAAGTAGTAGAAGAGGGCATTTCAATCAAAGGCGTTCTTCTGTATGGCGTAGAGAGACCATCACTACTCCCTGAAGCTGCAGAAAAAATCGCAAAGCTGCCGGAAGACTGGATGTTAGCACTTGGAGAGAAGATTAAGGCAATCGGACTTGACGTAAAGGTAAGTGTCTAGACATCTTAAGATTGAATTTCAAATAAAAAAAAACTGAAAGAGCGCTCCGTAAAAGAGCGCCCATTTCAGGTTCTAAACTATATAGTTCAGCTATTTCTTACTAGGAAATAGTCTCGTTTACCTTGTTCGCAACCATTGCAAAAACACAGCCCAGTACGATCGATACGATGACCGTAACAAGCGGGTTATCCATTGATTGAGAGGCCACATCACCACCAGTACCGACCACGAGACCAACAGTTGCAGCATAGGTATAAACAGCTGTTGTTGCGCTTGTGAACATTGGCATTGATGTAAGCCAAACTAATGCAAAAACGGTCAGACCTACTGCGACAGGTAGACACCAGGCTGCAGAGCCTAGTTTGCCTGCCAGAATAAACATCACCGCAGCTAATACGGCACCCATTACGCCTGACTGTATAGTGTTTTTCATGTCATTATTCAGAGCCAGAAAAGCGCCCCATGCAATAAAGCCAATCCAAACATTGTAAGTATCCCAAGCACCAGAAACGTAGGTTGCAATAGCACCTACAATACCGACACTTACGGATAGTGACATATGTGCTGACATAGTTTCACACCCCCAAAGTTTTTTTATTTGTACTACATATTGTAGTGTCTGGCTTTATAGACCACAAAATGTGCAATGTAAAGCATTTTCGCACCATTTTTATGCATTTAATTTAAATCAATTATTTTCTGTTTATTTTCAAAAAACACGCAAAAATCTACTTATTTCAATGCTATTATGTGTCTAATTAATTACTTATTGATTTTAATTAAAGTTCTATCTAATACAAAAATTAATAAACTTTGAGATAAATAAGCATGGTTGCACGAACCAAAAACAAACAGCGAGATAAATGTCCGACATGTTCGCTTTTATCAAACGGCGAAAGCGTCCCTAAATTTGACGTTTCTCATCTTGAGCATCACTCGCTTAAGGGATTTATCAAGCATCCAGATAACTTTTATCTCAAAAGTCGATATATGTCTTTATTTAGTAGAATACTGCCAGAAACAAACGACACAAATGAACTTCTGGGGTTTTCATTCAGCTCCAGAAGCTATCGTGTACCTGGATCAATTATCGAAGTCTCCATAAAAACTGTAAATGAAACACATGAGATTCTAGGCAAGGTGATTGTTTCAATGCAAACTAAGTCTGGATATGAAATAGGTATGCTTTTGATGAATGGAGAAGACTTACGCAAGATTAGTTATATCGAACAGATATGTTACATAGATCATAAACTTATTAGCTCATTAGTATAATTATAACAATAACTTAAATAATAAACTTAAATCTTATTATTAATACTATTAACTTATATATATATGCGCATAATATATATTATGTTAAATAAGATAATAATATCTATAAAGAGAAATCGAAATGACAGAAGGTAGTGCCCCATCCATCAAAAAGAAGTTAGCCAAGAAACACTATGAAGCAGAGCTTCAAAGGTTGCAGATTGAGCTGGTTAAATTGCAAGAGTGGATTAAACATAAGAAGTTAAAGGTCCTTGTTATCTTTGAAGGAAGGGATGCCGCTGGAAAAGGTGGTGCTATTAAGCGAATTACTGAACCACTTAGTCCTAGAATCTGCAAGGTCGTTGCCCTGCCCGCGCCAACAGAGCGCGAAAAAACACAGTGGTATTTCCAAAGATACATCCAACATTTACCGTCAGGCGGTGAAATGGTGCTTTTTGATCGAAGTTGGTACAACCGCGCAGGTGTAGAGCGAGTGATGGATTTTTGTACGAAGGCTCAATATAAAGAATTTCTTAAAAGTTGCCCTGTTTTTGAGCGAATGCTAGTACGTTCAAAAACCATGGTAGTTAAATATTGGTTTTCTGTAAGCGATGAAGAGCAAGAACGTCGATTTCAGGGACGCATTCATCATCCAACTAAGCACTGGAAACTCAGTCCTATGGATCTACAGTCGCGTTCTAAATGGATGGAATATTCTAAAGCAAAGGATAAGATGTTTAAGTGTACCGATATCAAGCAGGCACCCTGGTATGTTGTAAATGGTGATGATAAAAAAAGAGCGAGGTTAAACGTTATTAATCATCTATTAAGTTTAATCAATTATAAAGACTTATCACCCGAACCCGTTGAATTACCTCCAAGACAGGATGATGATGAAAAGTATGTAAGGAGCCCGCTTGAAGATCAGAATTTTATTCCTGAAATATATTAATGGTGCCCTCCCCTTACAAACTACCTAAGTAATAACTTGCAATGAAAAGCATTCTATACTCAATTCTTCTTTTATTATCATTCAATGTTTTCTCTGGTTACCCAGAAGATGATGCGGAACGTGGCGATGCTATCGCTCAATGGGCGCTAGGAATGAAATTTGTGCGCGGTGATGGTGTGGCACAAGATTACAAGGCGGCTCTAAAGTGGTTTCAGTTATCTGCTGAGCAGGGATTTTCAGATGCTCAATTTACCCTAGGAACAATGCATCATAATGGCAATGGTGTTGAGCAAAATATAGTTATTGCGCATATGTGGTTTAATATCGCATCAGCAAATGGGCATGAAAGCGCTAAAAAAAAGCGAGACTCTCTTGAGAAAAGTAAAATGACAAAAGAACAAATTGCAGAAGCCTGGAAGCTCGCTCGTGAATGTGTTAAAAATAATTATAAAGATTGTAGCTAAACTATGAAAAACATTCTCTACACAATCATTCTCTCTTTCTTGTTTTATCCAATGTGTCTGCTGAATGGAATAGTAAAAATTTAAAAGAGGTGCATGATGGTTGTACATCAACCGATGAAAGTGATTATGATACATTTGGTGGAAAGAATAAGTTAATTTTATATTGTGATTGCTCTACATATAATCTATCTCAAGATTTTACAGTTAGTGAAGTAGAAAGACTTATATATTCAGGAGAGATGGAATCAAATGAAAAATTCAATAAGATCGTTGAGTATTGTATTAGATTGGTTTTGGACTGATAGTAGATTTCCTGCTCCCTAATTTTTAACTGTATTTATTAAACCCGCACTTAATATCATAACTATCCCAATAAACTGAATAACAGTTATGAGTTCATTGGCAAGCATCACAGCTGATACGGCACCCACAATAATTTCAAATAAAAATAAAACCGAGGATAAATAAATCGGTAAATTAGAAACAGCATATTGTGCCGTCCACGTCATGATGATCATTAGCGGAAACCCTAAGACACCTATCAATAAGAGATTGTTTAAAGTAACTATTGGAAAACTATCCTGAGTGAGTAGAATTCCGCACCCCGCAAGTACTATAACGCCGAACCATGAGGAGCACATTTTAACCGTATGAGTCAGCCCCCCTATTTTTCTGACTAGAATATTAGTAATCGCGAAGGCAAGACCAGAAGTGATTGCATAAAAGTCCGCTCGGTCAAAACTCTTCATAAACTCTATTTCAGGGTGCCAGGAGATTAAAAAAACACCCGCTATAGCAAGCAATAAGGCGAAGATATTTCGTTTTTTGAGTATTTCATTAAGGATAAAAAAGGCGAGAAGTGTTGCCCAAACAGGTGAGAGATAAAAGAGGATCATCACCCGTACCACCTCCCCTTCTAATAAGGCGAGAACAAAACCAAGATTAGTCCAGCCAGCAAAGAGCGCAAGAAGGATATAAAGCGTCTTTGAGGCATAAAAATCAGCTCGAAGCGTATAAAATCGAGGAAAAATGAACAAAAAAGACACAAAATAGATTAAAACACTCGCCCAGAGACCAGAAACACCCGATTTTTCTAAAAAACGGAGCGGAATCCAGTAAAGTCCCCACAAGGTTGCGGCCACCAGACAGGCAAAGACCGCACTGAGATGAGTCGTATTTTTCAAAAAATTTAGCCGTTAAAATTTAGAATAAGATTTAGATAGTTATTATAAAGTATTTATTTTATTGAATTTTTCTTCGTAATTTTTTGTAGTATTCGTCGCTACATCCTCGAGACTCTCCTCTTTGAGTTCGGCTAAAAACTCGGCCACGTACCTGACATAGGCTGGTTGGTTTATCTTCCCTCGTAGCGGAGTTGGGGCTAAATAGGGCGAATCTGTTTCAATTAACATGTTTTTGAGGGGTATTTGTCGTGCAACCTCCTGCAACGGCTTGGCATTCTTAAAAGTCACGATCCCCGAGAACGAGATTAAAAAATCAAGATCAATTGCTGCCTTTGCTGTCTCTAAATCATCTACAAAACAATGCATTACACCACCTACTTCATCTGCTTTCTCTTCTTTTAAAATCTGAATCACATCGCTCTTGGCCTCACGAGAGTGAATGATAAGCGGCTTTTTCAATTCCTTCGCCGCATTAATATGTGTTCTGAATTGGTCTCGCTGCCACTCAAGATCCCCTTCGCTTCTAAAGTAATCAAGACCAGTCTCACCAACTGCAACCACATTGCTATCATTTGCGAGATGGGTGATTTCATCAATAGTTAAGGTATTTTCGGGTTTTGTATTGGGGTGCACCCCTACTGAAGCAGAGACCTCATCATGCTCTTTTGCCAGAGCAATAATCTCGGGAGAGCCTTCCAGATCAACAGCAACGCATAACATATGAATAATATCGTTATTTTTTGCCTCACTCAGGATCGAATCCACCTCCATTTCATCGCTCAGTAGCGGTATATGGCAGTGTGAATCAACTAAACCAGGCATATTTGTGATTTCTAGGAATTATTACAGTGTGTGTGAGGGTCGTTCTGATGAGAGCGCTCCTGCTAACATCTTTTCAATTTTTGTTTTTGTCGCCCCCTTATCTAACTCACTAAATTGGATACCAATACCTTCTGTTTTATTGCCATGCGAACCTTTCGGTGTTATCCAGGCCACCTTCCCTGCTATTGGTATTTTATCCTTGCTGCCATCAATGGTAAGTAAAACAAAGATATCGTCGCCTAAGGTATAGTCTTTTGAAATTTTACTTGGGATGAAAATACCTCCATTTTTAACGAAAGGCATATATGAGACATACAAGGCGCTTTTGCCTTTGATGTTAAGTGATAATATCCCCTTATTATTGTCGTTTGCCATGTTCCTAATTTACCTTTATTCAAGCCATTGAGTCTTTATAATTTTTCCAGAACAATGCAATCTCTTCTAGAATAGCCAATGAGTTATAATTCATTGGGCCAGTCAATTCTTTATATTTCAATAATATAAAGTCATAACTTCTAATCAGTTTTAATAAGTCTAATCGATTTGAAATTCCTTGCAAGTCGTCGATGAGGTCTGTGTTTGTAATATTTTTTACCTGTGAGCTGAGTTTTAGACGAACAAGATCATTCGTAAGCTGCATCAAGCAATGAATTGAGCTCTTTGCACCCAATTTATTCCAACATGCAGCTATATTAACAGGATTCGCCTTCTTCTTATTGAGCAGTTCGAGGTCTTTAAGATACTGAGCACGATTTTCCAAATATTCCTCTTCTAAAAGCGCTTCTACTTTTAGCGGTGCTCCCCCAGCAAGATTTAATAACAAATCAGCTGAAAACTTAGAATTATCGAAGTTTTTTTCTACCCAATCGATGGATTCGTTGCTATACGTTGGATAAAAATTTATTTTTTGACATCGACTCCTTATGGTAACTAATAATTCCGAAGGCCGATGAGATAACAAAATAAACATCGATTGTGATGAAGGCTCTTCAAGCATTTTTAATAACGAGTTAGCGGAAGATCGATTCATTACATCAGCTTCATTAATTATAATAATTTTCATATCATTATTTAAAAAAGCTTTGAGTGAAGTGTAATTGACTAAATCTCGTGTTGTATCAACATGAAAATTTCCGGTTTTTATATCAGGTTCAATTAACTTGATATCGGGATTTGATTTTCCTTTAAATAACTCACAACTCTGACAATGTCCGCATGGGTCATTACTGCCTTTTGTTAAGCATAATCTACTTGCAGCAAAAAATAGTGAAAATTCTTTCAATCCAATCCCATCTGGACCTGAGAATAATAATGCATGAGGAAGACGATCTTGTTTGGACATTTCAAAGATTTGCCTCATTTGTTTTTGTTGCCAAGGAAGTATTTCGATCACACCATATCCTTTAATATATTTTTAATTTGTTCTTGCACATCTTCAAGTGATAATTCCGAATTAATGACTCTGAAACGTTCAGGCTCATTTTCAGCTCTCTCTAGATAATATTGACGTATTTTTTCAAAAAAATGAATATCTTCACTTTCAAAGCGATCTGCATCACTTCTTTTATTTGTTCTTTCGAATGCTATTTTCGGATCTAGATCAAGTAGAAAAGTTAAATCTGGTTTTATATCAGGCATTACCCAATTTTCTAGTAAATTTATTTTTGATTGTTCGATCCCTCTACCTGCACCTTGATAGGCATAACTAGCATCAATGAAACGATCACATAGAACTATTTTATTGGATGTTAGATTTGGTAATATGATTTCGCTAAGATGTTGCGCTCTGGCAGCAAAGATTAGTAGTAGTTCAGTATCATCAGTTAATTTATCATTATTTTTATTTAATAAAATCTCTCGAATCTGTTCACCTATAGCTGTCCCTCCAGGCTCTCTTGTTTTTACAACGTCATATCCTGAACTAGTGATAAAATTTTCAATAAAATCGATTACGGTACTTTTTCCAGCACCTTCTATTCCTTCTAACGTTATAAATAGATTTTTTTTCATACTATTTTCCGCTTAACTGATATTTTCGAACAGCTCTATTATGCTCATCCAGTGTTTTTGAAAAGTAATGGGTTCCGTCCTTTTTTGCAACAAAATAAAATGTATCTCCATCTTCTGGATGTAAAGCAGCGTGAATAGCCTCCCTACCTACCAAGGCAATTGGACTTGGAGGCAATCCAAAATAGCGATATGTGTTGTAGGGAGAATCAATGCGAAGATCTTTTTTTCTAATATTGCCATCGTATTCTTCCCCCATTGCATAAATAACCGTAGGATCTGTTTGAAGTCTCATTTTATTTTCCAGCCTTCTCACAAATACACCAGCTATCATTGCTCTTTCATGAGGAACCGCGGTCTCTTTTTCAATAATAGATGCCATAATGAGTGCTTCGTATTTATTTGCATAGGGTAAATTAGGAGCGCGATCCCGCCACTCATCGTGAAGAATCGCCATCAGGCGTTGATGTGCACGTTTAAGTAATTCAATATCGGATGTACCCCTCGTAAAGTAGTAAGTATCTGGAAAAAAAAGTCCTTCTGGGTTTACCTCCTCTATACCAAGCTCATTTAATAATGACTCTGATCTGTAATTTTTTAGATTTTTTTTAAGAATCTTATTAGATGATAAAGCGTTTAACATTTTTTTTATATTCCAACCTTCAAGTAGCGTAATTGAATGTTGCGCAACATTACCCGATGTAAAAATATGAATTAGTTCTGCAGGACGAAGTCCTGGATTTATAAGATACTCACCTGCTTGTATTTTTTTTGCATAGCCTGTAATGCGTCCATAAAAATTAAAGTAATGAGTATTATTAAGTATGTGGTAGGATTTTAATTTTTTAGAGAGTGTTTCAAAATTATCGCCCTTCTCAATAGAAAAATAGATCGGGGTTTTTATATTCAATTCCAGATTTAGGAAACTTTTGTATTCTGAATAAAAATATGAAAATATAATGAAAAAAACAAGTGATAAGAATGCAAAGGTTTTTATTTTTTTCTGCTGCATTATAAAGGTATAATCTCATGCTCTTCTAAAGTTTTAATGATTGTATCGGTTTTTTTATGTGTGTCGAATTTTTTATCCTCGATTTTTTTTACAGGGCGTACACCCATAATACTATTACACATAAAAACTTCATCCATATCTAATAAAAATTCGAGAGTTATATTTTTTATTTCGATTTCAAAATTTAATTCTCTAGATAAATCTATTATTTTAGATCTAATTACGCCATCTATTCCGCTATGAGTTAAATCCGGGGTGTATAGTTTATTTCCTGAAATACAAAATAAATTACTCATTGTCCCTTCAATAACATGTTCATCATGATCTAAAACGAGCCCCTCTGTTATATCTTCCTCATTCCATTCAGACCTAGCAATGATTTGCTCCAATCTATTTAAATGTTTAATTCCAGCTAATCTTGAGTTTTTAGCATAACGATATTCACAAACTCTAACATTGATGCCTGTATTAGAATATTTATTTACATGATCTGGCCATGATGAAATGAAAACAATTCTTGCTGGTTTTATGTTTTCGGGAATTTTGTAGCCACGCCCACCAGTACCTCGTGTAATGATAATTTTTACTACAGCTTTTTCTTTGTCATCAAGGAGAGAGAGGGCTTCATTTTCTAGAACTTTTTTATCGGGAGTTGGTATATTTAATTTTTCACAGCCCTTCACTAATCTTTTTATATGTTCATCCCAACATAACAACTTTTTATTCACGACAGCAATAGTTTCAAACAACCCATCACCGTAGTGCAATCCCCGGTCCTGAGCAGAAATCTCATTTGAAGATATTCCGTTAACTAAATATTTTTCTGCCATTTATTTTTGATGGCCTTTCAAGTAATTTAATCTAATGCTTTAAATAAAAGCGATCCGTTAGTTCCGCCAAATCCAAATGAATTTGATAGTGCGGTAGTAATTTTCATCTCTCTTGCGTCATGCGGTATATAATCCAAATCACATTCTGGATCTTGATTAACTAGATTGATCGTTGGCGGAGCAACTTGATCTCGAATAGATAACACAGAGAATATCGCTTCAACGCCACCCGCTGCCCCCAGCAGATGACCAATCATCGATTTTGTTGAGCTGATTGCTATTTTTTTTGAGTCATCTTCAAACACACTCTTTATCGCAACAGTTTCTGCAATATCTCCAGCTGGGGTTGATGTGCCGTGAGCATTAATATAATCAATGTCGGTCCTATTAAGATTGCTATTTTTAAGGGCATTTTTCATACACAATGCCGCACCTTCGCCATTTTCTGATGGAGCAGTCATATGGAATGCATCTGCACTCATTCCATAGCCAACTAATTCAGCATAGATTTTTGCGCCTCTTTTTCTAGCAGATTCAAGTTCCTCTAACACCATTACACCAGCACCATCACTCAATACAAAACCATCTCTGTCTATATCCCACGGCCGACTTGCTAATTCGGGCTCATCATTTCTTGTTGATAAGGCCCGTGCTGAGGCAAACCCCGCTAATCCTGTTTTTGATGTTGCCATCTCTGCTCCGCCAGTAATCATAATATCAGCATCACCGTACTCAATAAGCCTTGCGGCATCACCAATATTATGTGTCCCCGTGGTGCATGCAGTTACGATTGAAAAATTTGGGCCTTTCAAACCATACATAATAGACAAATGACCAGAAATCATATTAATAATATTGCTTGGGACGTAAAAAGGAGAGATTTTTCTTGGTCCGCCTGATAATAATGATTCCGTTCCTTTTTCAATCCCTGGTAATCCGCCTATACCTGAACCAATTGCCACACCAATGCGATTTCTATCAAGCTGATTAATATCTAATTCCGAGTCCTTAATGGCTTGTATCCCCGCGACTAGGCCATAATGAATAAAAGGATCCATTTTTCTTTGATCTTTTTTTGAAATATATTCATCTAATTCAAGGTTCTTTATTGAGCCTCCGATACGAACACTAAAATCAGATGTATCAAAATGCTGGATAGGAGCAATGCCGCTTTTACCATTTAGAATATTTTTCCAGGTATCATCGACCGTATTTCCAACTGGAGTTATCATCCCCAATCCTGTCACCACAACACGTCTCTTACTCACTATTTTTTACAACCTCCAACAATTAAAAATAAAAAAACCGCGTATTGATGATCTCATAACGCGGCCTTTTTGTTGTTCTATTGATATTATCGTTATTTTAAATGGGTATTTATGTACTCAATTGCTTGATTTACAGTGTTTATATTTTCGGCCTCTTCGTCTGGTATTTCTGTTTTAAACTCCTCTTCAAGCGCCATGACTAACTCAACGGTATCAAGTGAATCAGCGCCCAGATCATCTACAAATGACGCCTCGCTTGTGACCTCTTCTTCCTTGACTCCTAACTGTTCTACGACGATTTTTTTTACACGATCTTCAACACTACTCATGTCGGTAATTCCTCCATTACGGCTATTGAGCCAATTAGCGAATGCTAAGTTTAGAGAAAAGAAATCTTCTTGCAACTTAGATTATTTTAATAATAAATTATATATATATTTCAATTATTTATATTGATTAATTAATCTTAATTATAGATTTAACCCATGTACATCCCACCGTTAACACTGATGGTTTGACCCGTTATATAGTCTGCCCGTGGAGAGGCTAAAAATTCGACAACTGAGGCTATTTCATCAGGATCTCCGAGTCTTTCTAGGACTATTTGCTTAAGAACTGCCTGATGGATTTCATCACTAAGACCATCAGTCATATCTGTCTTTATAAAACCAGGTGCTACTGCATTCACGGTGATTCCCCTTGAGCCGACCTCTTTGGCTAAAGATTGAGTAAAACCAATCATTCCAGCCTTGGTAGCTGCGTAGTTTGTCTGCCCCGGATTTCCAGTAAGGCCAACCACCGATGTTATGTTTATAATTTTTCCATATTTTGCTTTCATCATTGGACGGAGACACAATCTAGTAATACGAAACATTCCTGTTAAATTAGCATTAATAACATCGTCCCATTCATCATCTTTCATTCTCATCAGTAAATTATCCCTTGTAACGCCTGCATTATTAATGAGAATACTTGGTGCATCCATTTCTTGAATAATTTTAGCGAACGTCTCAACTGATTTTTTTTCAGATATATTTAGCACAAGACCTGTGCCAGAAAGATTTTTATCCACAAATTTATCGGTAATCCTCTGTGCAGATTCAGTTGTTGTTCCAGTACCAATTACGTGCGCACCCAACAAGGCAAATTTATTTGCAATTGCCTCTCCAATTCCACGGCTTGCACCTGTAACTAAAACAACTTTATTCTTATATATGTCGTTCATGATAATTATATTAGTGTTTTATCGAGAGATGGTTTGTCAGATATAGAAAATAACTCAAAGGATTTTTCAATTCTTTTTATTAGCCCAGATAGCACATTATTCGGACCGCATTCTATAATTTTTGTTACACCAATTCTATGTATTTCATTTATTGTATCAACCCATCGAACTGGTTCATATAATTGTTTAATAAGAGCTGTCTTTATATCAGCAGCATTAGTTTTTAGTTTTGCATCTACGTTTTGTAAAATTGGAATTTGAGCATTATTAAATGTTATTTTATCTAGTAATTTTGAAAATTTATTAGCAGTATCTTTCATTAATGCGCAATGCGAAGGAACGCTGACGGGTAATAATATTGCTCGCCTTGCGCCAGCATTTTTTGCCAAATTGATCAATCTATTTACTGCATTTTTATGTCCGGATACAACAACCTGTCCTGGTGAATTATAATTAGCAGCTGAAACAATTTCATCTTCGGCTGCATTACTACAAAGTTGTTCTATTAAACTATCATCCAAACCGAGGATAGCTGCCATTGCACCAGTACTATCAGGCACAGATTGCTGCATATATTTTCCTCTTTCCGAAACTATCATTATCGCATCTTCAAAACTGATTATATCTGCACATAATAATGCCGTATATTCACCTAAACTATGGCCAGCTAAAACACTGGGGATAGTATTAGATTCATGTTTCCATAATAACCATGTTACATATGAAGTTAATAAAATAGCTGGCTGCGTAACTTCTGTGCTATCAAGTTTTTCTTTTGGGCCATCGGAGATTATTTTCAAAATATCATACCCTAAGACATCTGATGCAATATTAACTATTTCTCTAGCTTTTTTATCTATAGTAATCAGATTATCCAACATGCCAATGGTCTGGGAACCTTGTCCCGGAAAAACAATAGCTAGCTTTGGGTCTTTATTCATAGAAATTGCTTAATATTTTAAGAGTACTGATCCCCAAGTAAAGCCGCCTCCAAATGCAGGAAGGAGTAATGTATCGTTCTCCTTGATTCTTCCATCTTGAATTGCAACATCTAGAGCTAAAGGAATCGAAGCTGCCGAAGTATTACCATGTTTGTCAACTGTAACAACAACTCTGTCCATCGGCATATCAAGCTTCTTTGCCATTGCTGAAATAATTCTAGTATTTGCTTGGTGGGGAACCAGCCAATCAATTTCGTTACTACTCATAGAATTAGATCTTAATGTTTCATCGACTATTGATCCCAGAGTATTCACAGCAACCTTAAAGACTTCGTTCCCCTGCATCTTAATGAATGCTTTATCTGATTTAACTAAATTATAGTCTGAAGATATCCCGGCAGGCACAGATAATAGTTCTTGATAGGCGCCATCGGCATGTATATGTGTTGATAAGATGCCTGGTCTTTTACTTTCTTCAAGAATAACTGCACCAGCACCATCACCGAATAAAACACAGGTATTTCTATCTTTCCAATCAACAATACGCGTCATTGTTTCCGATCCAACAATTAGTGCGCACTTTGAATTACCAGTTTTAATAAATAAATCGGCAACATGTAGCGCATAAACAAACCCTGTACATACTGCCTGAATATCAAATGCGGGACACCCTCGAATACCTAATCTTTGTTGTAAAAGGCAAGCCGTACTTGGGAAAATTAGATCAGGGGTTGTAGTGGCAACGATAATTAAATCTATATCATCCTTGTTTTTTTTAGCTGCTTCCATTGCTGCCCTGGATGCTTTCTCTGCAAGATCGCATGTAGTTTCATCATTTCTTGCTACATGTCTTTTCTCAATGCCTGTTCTTGAACGTATCCAATCATCACTAGTATCAACCATTTCTTCAAGATCTGCATTGGTTAATATTTGCTCTGGCAAGTATGAGCCGGTTCCGGTGATTTTCGAATAAATCAATTATTTTTACCTATTAATAATTAGTTGTTCTAATTTTTTATTTATTTTTTCAGGTATATTGTTTTTAATTTCTATTATCGCTTCATCAATTGCTCTTGCAAATGATATTCTTTTAGCTCCACCATGACTTTTGACCACAATTCCACGTAAACCAAGTAATGATGCACCATTATATTGTTTTGGATCAATTTTATATCTCAAAGATTTTAGTACTGGTATTGCAATAAGAGCTGCGAATTTTGAATAAAGATTACTCTTAAATTCTTTTTTTACATGATAAAGTAAAAAATCAGCAACACCTTCACTCGCCTTAATTGCTACATTGCCGACAAATCCATCGCAAACAATTACATCGACATCACCGGAATATAATTTATCGGCTTCAATATATCCAACATAATTCAAATGACTCTCTTCTAGTAATTTAGCGGCCTGCTTAACACGATCATTACCTTTAATTTCCTCTTCTCCAATATTAAGTAATGCGATAGTTGGATTATCCTTATTTTTAACAGCACTTGTTAATTGTGCACCCATGATTGCAAATTGAAATAATTGCTCAGAACTCGAATCAACATTAGCACCTAGGTCAAGTATATGTGTATCATCTTTTTTTCCTGGCAAGGTAGTGCAGATTGCAGGTCTATCCATACCAGGCAGCATCTTTAAAATAAATCTAGATGTTGCCATTAGTGCTCCAGTATTGCCTGCACTAACACAAGCTTTAGCATTACCATCTCTTACTAACTCAATAGCAATTCTCATCGAAGATTCTTTTTTATTACGCAATGCTTGCGAAGGAGATTCATCCATCCCAATTATTTCAGATGCATGAGAAATATTAATTCTATTGTTATTTTTTATGTTATTTTTTTTTAATTGCTCCAATATAAGATTTTCTTTGCCGACTAAAATAATATTTAGTTGCTCATGTTTCTCTACTGAATATTTGATGGCTGGTATTATTTCAGAGGGTCCAAAATCACCACCCATTGCATCTACAGCTATTGTTATATCTGATGACATATAACAGCTCTTAGAATATTAAAACAAAGAATTTCTATTAACGTAAACAGAATACTTATTCTGAATCTTCTTCAGATTCAGACTCAGGCTCTGGTTTAGTTTCGATAATTTTTTTACCCTTATAATAACCATCAGGGCTGATGTTGTGTCTTAAATGCACTTCGCCTGTTGTAGAATCCAATGACAACGAACTTGATGACAAGGCGTCATGGGATCTGCGCATACCGCGCCTTGATGGTGTTTTTTTTGATTTTTGAACAGCCATGATTATCTTACTCCTACAATATTGTATTTTCTTTAATCAGAAAATTCTTAGTTTTAATCAATCTTTAATTTTTCTAAAACCGAAAACGGACTTTCTTTAATATTTTTATTCGCTAAATATAATGAATTTTCACATTCATCATCATTATGTAGAGGAGCAATAGGTATTGCCAATAATAATTCGTCTTCGATCAGCATATCTAATGAAACTACCTCTTCATCTAATTGTAATGGCTCATAATTATCAGCTAATGCCTCAAGTTCATCAGAATTACTAAAAATTCCAAGAATAGAGTTTTTCTCTATATTAATACTTATTGGTTTTAAGCATCTTTGGCATTTCAATATAACATTTGCAACAATACGCGTCTTAATTACACATATGTCATTTACATCAATTTCAAAGGAAAAGCTATATTGAGCTTGACCTGTGGTATCCGACAAAATATCTTTAAGTCGGGACAGCGAATCAAGACAAATAGAACCTTCAACGTGCTCTTTATTCTTGGCCAAGAGCAAGGGGCTGATAGTTTGCAATTGCTCAGATACCATTAGGCGGCGAATTTTAGCTATACACCCACAAACTGTCAAAATTTTATAAGATAATTGTGCTTAAATTTATGAATTATATGATATTTATTTTAAAATTGAGAAAAATAGACCAATATTGAGGCCTTATTATTAACTCTAGAACACTCAACATAGTGCTTGCATCATCCTCACGCTATAGAAAAGAGCTGCTGGATAGGCTTAATATCGAGTTCACTGTATCTATTCCTGAAATTAACGAACAACACCTTCAAGGTGAATCTATAGAAGCCTACGTCGAAAGACTATCGGAATTAAAAGCTGAATATACAGCGCACAACAAAAAAGATTCTTTAGTAATTGGCTCTGATCAAGCACTAGAATGTGATAAAAAAATCCTTGGAAAGCCTGCTAATTACGAAAATGCCATAGAACAATTAAGTTTTATGAATAATAAAGTGGCATCTTTTTATACAGGACTTTGTGTAATTAATACTAATACTAAAAAAGTAGTAAAGAATGTAACTCGTTTTGATGTAACATTTAGAAAACTCACATCTGCTGAAATCGTAAGTTATATATCAAAAGAAAAACCATATGATTGTGCTGGAAGTTTTAAGTCAGAAAAAATGGGTATTAGCTTATTGAAATCAATGAACGGGGATGACCCAACTTCATTGATCGGACTACCTTTAATTAAGTTAGCAGAGCTCTTAAGAAATGAGGGTATAGATATTCCATAGATCTATTCACCAATAACTGGCTGATTAATGTACTGAAAAATTGAAGTTCCAACCTGTTTCGCAAATCTATCAAAGTAGTTTTCACGAGTGGTAAAATTAATAATATATTCCGTACCAATAATATCTCGAGCAATTTCATTGACACTCGCAAGGTCATCAATTAATCCTAATTCTAATGACCGCTGACCTGACCACACAAGCCCAGAAAAAATTTCTTCATTATCTTCGAGCACATCCCCTCTTCCACTCTTAACAATAGAAATGAATTGTTGATGTATTTCATCAAGTAATTCTTGCATATGTGTCTCTTCATAAAAATCAAGTGGGCTAAATGGATCCATTAAAGCTTTATGATCTCCGCTATGTAATATGCGTCTTTCTATTCCTAATTTTTCAATTGCATCGACAAAACCAAAGCCAGATATGATTACACCAATCGATCCAATTATACTTGCTTTATTGGCAAAAATTTTATCTGCGGCTACAGCAATGTAATAACCGCCGGATGCACATAAATCAGTAATAACGGCATACACGGGAATGTCCGGATTAAGTTTCTTTAAGCGATTAATTTCATCGTTTATATATCCAGCCTGCACTGGACTTCCGCCTGGGCTATTAATTCTAAGAATAATTCCATTCGTATTATTATTTTCAAAAGCATTTTTTAAACTAGATATAATAAAATCTGCATTTGCTTCTGTCTCTGTTGAGATTATTCCATCAATCTCAATAAGCGCTGTATGCTTCTGATCTGAAAAATGACTCGGGCTTAAGTTCTCATAGCCGTAAAAAACAATAAAAAGTGTTATGTAGGCAAAAAATAGTAGTTTAAAAAATATACCCCACCTTCTACTGCGACGTTGCTCTTTTAGAAATTCCTTTGCAATTCCGGTAGCTATACTATCTTCATTTGAGTCAATATTTTGTTTTTTATTAAAAATATTCATTATTTTTTCATTTGTTTTAAAAAATCTTTTAACTCATCATCTAGCGGTGAATTAACCGTAATTTTTTCTTTCGACAAAGGAGATATAAAACTTACTGATTGAGCATGTAGAAACATTCTATTTAAACCACGTTCTTTAAATTGGCGGTTCAAAAGTTTATCTCCGTATTTTCTATCTCCTAAAACAAAGTGTCCAACTGAAGCACCATGAACCCTAATCTGATGAGTACGGCCTGTATAAATTTCAACTTCAGCCAACGTTGCATTATCGAATAAATCTTTACGAAAAAAAACAGTTTTTGCTGTTTTTCCATTTACATCAACTTTAACAATTCTCTCGCCTGAGGAAATAGTATTTTTTTGAAGTGGACTATCAACAATTAATTGATTTTGATTTAATTTTCCACTTAATAATGCTAAATATCTCTTTTTGCTACTTATATCATTAAGTGTTTTTTGTAGTAATCTTAATGCTGGTATATCTTTAGCTAAAATTAAACATCCAGACGTATCCTTATCTAGTCGATGTACAAGTTCTATTTTTGGATAGATCCCGGTTGCTCTTAATGCTTCTATAACACCATTTAATTGGCCACTCCCACTATGAACAACGATTCCCGCAGGTTTATTAATAACAATGGAGAGCTCATCCTCATAGAGGATAGAATTTTGTAGTTTTTTTTGAAGGCTTTTGGCTGGCTTTGGTTTAAATTTATCGTCTATATAGACAGGCGGGATTCTAACAACATCATCTAAAGCTAGTCTGTAGGTTTGCTTAATTCGCCCACTATTTACTCTAACTTCTCCCTTTCTTAGCATTTGATATATGCGAGAATTGGGAATACCCCCAAAATAACGAATTAGAAAATTATCAATTCGTTGCCCAACATAATTATCCGATATAACTATCTGTTTTGTATTAATTTTTTTTTTAATTTGCTCTTTCATCTCATGCTATCTTTATTGCTGCCTTAACATAACATTGTTATATTAGTCACAGGGGCATATATAGACATTATATATAATGAAACCATCGTAATTATTTGCACCAAAAGAGTGCGGTTTTATCAGGTTCTTACTTGATAAAAAATTATACAAGAATTATAGGCCCAGTTTAATTAAAAGGACTTTGCTGGTTTTAAGAACAAATAAATTAATTACGAATCACTAAACAATAAGAATTTAAAGAAAATAAACAGAAAGAAACATTTTACTTGAATTAGATTAAAAACATTAACTGCTATAGTGATTAAGTCTATAGCAGACATAAATAAAATATAATATTTATGCTCATTTAATGAAGCTGCGTTGACTATCTAATAGATAGATTAGCACGCTGAGAGTCTGAGCAAAAATATAAGGATTATAAGACAATGAAACGTATGCTGATAAACGCATCTCAGCCGGAAGAGGTGCGTGTCGCGTTGGTTGATGGACAAAGGCTATATGACCTGGACATCGAATCAACATCACACAAGCAAAAAAAGTCAAACATTTACAAAGCAAGAATAGCAAGAATTGAACCTAGCTTAGAAGCCGCTTTTTTAGATTATGGTGTAGAACGCCATGGATTCCTGCCTTTTAAAGAAGTTTCTCGTAAATTATTCAAAACAAATCAACAAAATGATAAGGATAGTCCGCGACTATCCATAAAGGATGTCCTTGAAGAAGGTCAAGAGTTAATAGTACAAGTCGAAAAAGAAGAGCGCGGAAATAAAGGCGCCGCACTAACAACTTATATCAGTCTTGCCGGTAGATACCTTGTAGCAATGCCTAATAATCCACGCGTAGGTGGTGTGTCTAGGCAGATAGAGGGTGATGAGCGTATCGAAGCGCGTGATATTATGAACGAGCTCAAAATACCCGCTAATATGGGGTTAATATTAAGAACCGCTGGTGTTGGTAAATCTCGAGAAGAAATTCAATGGGATCTCGATTATTTGACTCAACTTTGGGAAGCAATTAAAGAAGCATCAAAAAAACAAAACCCACCCTTCTTAATTTATCAAGAAAGCGATGTAATCATTAGGGCAATTCGAGATTATCTTAGAAGCGATGTCGAAGAAATATGGATAGATGATCCTGAGGTTCATAAAAGATGTCATGAATTTATGAGTCAGGTAATGCCACATAATTTAAATAAACTTCAATTATATAAAGAAAATGATCCTTTATTCACAAGATATCAAATAGAAAATCAAATCGAATCGGCATTCTCAAGAGAGGTTCACCTGCCTTCTGGGGGCGCATTAATTATTGATCATACTGAAGCATTAATTTCGATAGATATAAATTCTGCAAAATCTACGAGAGGAAGCGATATTGAAGATACTGCTCTTAATACTAATCTTGAAGCAGCAGAGGAAATATCAAGACAAATGAGACTCAGAGATATTGGAGGTCTTATCGTAATAGATTTCATTGATATGCTTAATTTAAGTAATAAAAGAAAAGTGGAAAATGCAATACGTGAAAATCTACATGCAGATAGAGCTAGAGTACAACTAGGTAAAATATCCCGTTTTGGATTATTCGAAATGTCCCGCCAAAGATTAAGGCCTTCTCTTGATGACTCTAATCATTCCACATGCCCTCGTTGCGATGGGCAAGGAACTATAAGGAACGTTAAATCATTATCTCTTTCAATATTAAGAATTATTGAAGAAGAAGCTATGAAAGATATGACAAAAAAACTAATTATTCATACTCCGGTTGATACTACTGCGTTTTTGCTAAATGAAAAGCGATCTATAATCTCAGAAATACAAAAACGACTTGAAGTAGAAATAATAATTGTGCCAGATTCAAAATTAGTTACACCTCAATATTCAATAGAAAGATTTAAGGAGTCTGATTTAACATCAAGTAACTCTAACAAGGCAAGCTACCAGTTAAAAAGAGAAGAAGAACATCATGTAAATAATTTTCAATTCAATAAAAATAGTTCAATTGAAAAACCAGTAGTTAGTCAAATTATACCCGCTAGAAAAGCTCCAAAACCAAAAAATAAAAGTGGTATATTCAAAGCAATTATTAGTTTTTTTCAAAACTTATTTGAAAGTAACCAAAAAAGTCCAAGAAGGCATAGGCCAAATAGATATCGTGGTAAAAATTATAATAAGAATTATAAGGCAAAAAATTCATATAATAAAAATAAATCAAAAAGAAACAATAGAAATAACTCGTACAATAAGAAAAATAAAAATTATTCAAAAAATAATACGCCAAATAAAAGGTACCCAACTGATAAAAATAATCAATCTTCTACTGAAGTTGAAGTTAAATCAGACCAAAATAAAAGTTCAGCTGAGGCAGAAAGAAATAATATTAAGAATAAACAGGAACAAATGGATACCAATAATATTAATTAATGAAATATTTTAATGCTCTCTTGTTTTATTAAACACAATATCTGGCCACCTTTCGATTGCTAGATTAAGATTAACAACAGATGGTGCCATATAAGCTAAATACTCACCTCCATCCAATGCTAGATTTGTACTATTTTTCTTTTTGAATTCCTCTAATACTTTCTCATCCTCGCAATTAACCCATCTTACTGTGGATATAGATGTATTCTCATACGTGCAATCAACACCATATTCCTCTTTTAACCGCCACGCTACTACATCAAATTGTAAAACCCCAATTGCTCCTAAAATTAAATCATTGCTAATTAGAGGTTTAAAAACTTGAGTGGCCCCCTCCTCTCCTAATTGTATTAAGCCTTTTTGTAGGGCCTTAAATTTAAGGGGATCCTTAAGCCTTACAATTTTAAAAAGTTCAGGAGCAAAATAAGGTATACCTGAAAATGTAAGTTTTTCGCCTTGTGTAAATGTGTCTCCAACCTGTATTGTTCCATGATTATGCAAACCAATTACATCGCCTGCCCATGCCTCATCTGCCTGCTCTCTATTTCCAGCCATAAATGTTAATGCATTCGATATTTGAAGATCTCTTTGAAGCCTTACATGTCTTATTTTCATACCTTTTGTATATTTACCAGAACATATTCTTAAAAAAGCAACTCTATCTCGATGTGCTGGGTCCATATTCGCTTGTATTTTAAATATAAAACCACTTAATGAATTCTCATTGGGTTCAATTTTTCTTTCTTTGGTAACTCTTGGTTGTGGTGATGGTGCATAATCAGTTAAACAATTTAAAAACTCTAAAATTCCGAAATTATGAAGTGCAGTTCCAAAAAAAACTGGGGTTTGAGATCCTGCTAAATATTTTTCCTTATTGAATTTTTCATAAACACCTCTGATGAGTTCTATTTCTTCAATAATTGGCACATAATTATCTTTTAAAAGATTTTTTGCTTCATCACTTGCTATGTCTTTTATGCATTTAGAATGATCTAATTTATCATCCTTGTTATATATTCGAATTGAATTGTCAATTAAATGATAAATACCAATAAGTCTTTTTCCCATACCTATAGGCCAAGTAATAGGTACGCACTTAATTTTCAACTCAGTTTCTATTTCATCAAATAAATCTATTGGCTCTTTACCTTCTCGATCTAATTTATTTATAAAGGTAATTATTGGTGTATTACGTAATCTACATACTTCCATTAATTTTAGGGTTCTTTCTTCAACCCCTTTAGCAACATCAATAACCATTAATGCAGAATCAACCGCAGTTAGTGTTCGATATGTATCTTCTGAGAAATCTGCATGCCCAGGTGTATCCAATAAATTAATAAACCTTTCATTATATTCAAATTGCATAACAGAACTTGTAACTGAAATTCCTCTTTCTTTTTCCATTTTCATCCAATCTGATGTTGCATGTCTTGAAGATTTTCTAGCCTTAACTGTACCAGCCATTTGAATTGCACCGCCAAATAATAATAATTGTTCAGTTACAGTTGTTTTACCTGCATCAGGATGTGAGATAATTGCAAAAGTTCTTCTATTATCTGTTTGATTAGATATTTTTGGCATTGGATGCTATTAATTTTTTATATATTAGTGATTGGAAATTTTAATTTCTTTGATTGTCGATTAGTTCCTTCATTTCACTAACAGCAGATGACAATCCAGCTACAACTGCATGAGATATAATACTGTGACCAATATTTAATTCTTTTATTTCTGCTATAGCTGCAATTTTTCTTACATTATCATAATTTAAACCATGCCCAGCATTTACCTTTAGCCCTAACGATGAAGCAAATTTTGTTGATTTTATTATATTTTCTAATTCTTTTTCTTGAGCTTTATCATTATTAGAATCTGCATACTTTCCGGTATGAATTTCTATGTATGGTGCTCCTGTTTCTGATGCTGCTGTAATTTGCTCTTCATCTGGATCGATAAACAATGAAACTCTTATTTTCATTGCCCTTAGTCTATCGCATGATTCTTTTATTTTGGACTTTTGCGATATTACATCTAACCCTCCTTCTGTGGTTAATTCCAATCTTTTTTCTGGAACAAAACAACAGAATTTAGGTTTGACTAACTCAGCAAAAGTTATCATTTCATCTGTTATTGCCATTTCCAAATTTAATGGAATTTTCAGCATTTCCTTCAATCTAAGAACATCACGATCCTGAATATGCCTTCGATCTTCTCTTAAATGTACTGTAATTGAATCAGCGCCAGCACGTTCGGTTATTAAAGCAGCATTAATTGGATCTGGATACTTTGTACCTCTAGCTTGACGCAGAGTTGCAATATGGTCGATATTTACACCAAGTAACATATTTATAATTTCTTATTTTGATTGACTTTTGATTTGTGCGTACGATCTATAAAGTTTCTTACTTTCTAGAGGTTTGTTTAAATATTTTTTAAGAATCATACTTAATAAATTTTTAGCTTCAATAATATTTTCAATTTCTGAAAGAGACTCATCTTCAAGTTGCAACAATGTTTTACCTGATATTTTCATCCCATCTCCACTTATAGAAAGATCAGAAGTAGGACCAGAGTCGATTTTATAATAATATTTTTTTTCAGCTAAAATTGAATTTCCTGTTTTAGTATCATAATCTAATGCAATACCATAACCAAGTAATTGCAATAAATTCTTTTCAAAATAACGTAAAATTATTTTTTCATTTTGATTGCTGAATAGCTTTTTAAGTGTGTATTCATATAAATCAAATAATTCTAAATGCGGCTCATGCTTATGTAATAGTGTCAAAATCATTTCGTTTATATAAAACCCAATCATAGCCTTTTCTGATGGAACTTTATTCACTTTATCGCTATTTTCAATCTCTACTAATATTCCTAATTCAGTTTTACTAATCCATGAAATATTATATTTTTGATAAAGATCAAAATTTGTACTCTTATATTTCTTGTTTTTTTTAATGCCCTTAGCAATTAAATTGACACGTCCATAATTACGAGATAGAACCTCTAAAATTAAACTAGTTTCACTATAATTTCTCCGATGTAAGATATAACATGGTGTATGTTCTATTCTCATTTTTAAGAATAACCAAATTCTTTAAGTATTGTTTTTGAATCAAACCATTTGCTCTTAATTTTAACCCATGTTTTAAGATTTACCTTTTTATCATATAAATTTTCTAATTCTTTTCTTGCATTTATTCCAATCTCTTTTAATACCTTTCCATCTTTACCAATTACAATATTTTTTTGACCTTGTTTTTCAACCCAAATACAAGCATTGATATGGATAATATTTTTAGAATCCTTAAAGTCATCAATTGTTACTGACAGTTGATGCGGAACTTCTTTATTTAGTCTCTCAATTAATTTTTCTCTAACAAATTCTGCAGCAAAAAAACGTTCGTTGCGATCTGTAATCTGTTCTCTAGGATAAAAAGGTTCTGATGCAGGTAAGTTTTTTCCTACAAGCGATTCCAGTTTTTCAATATTCTTTCTTCTTAGTGCAGATATTGGAATAATTTCTTCGAAACCAATTTGATTAGATATATCATTAATATTCCCCAAAAGATCATCCTTGTTTTTTAATTTATCGATTTTATTTATTACTAAGAATATTTTTTTATCTTTGACATTATTTAATATTTTTAAAACATTTTCATCGAACTTGTTCCAATTCAGTGCCTCAACCACAAACAAAATTACATCGACATAAACAAGAGAATTAGTTACTTCTTTATTCATATAACGATTAAGTGAGTACTTTGGATTAAGCTGCAAACCTGGAGTATCTACATATATAATTTGATAGTGAGTGCTATTCTTAATTCCATTTATATTAAAACGAGTTGTCTGTGGTTTTCTACTAACAATACTTATCTTTTGATCAATTAACTGATTTAGTAGCGTTGATTTACCTACATTTGGCTTGCCAATAATGCTTACATGTCCTGCTCTATATTCGGTCATATTTATTCAGCAACATTGAGTAGTTTGAGAATTTTTGCAGCAACCTCCTGTTCTGCCTTTCGCTTGCTATTTCCGGTTGCAATGACTGGATCATCAAGCAAGTCAATTTTGCAGGAAATAGTAAACTCGGGACTGTGTGATGACCCTTTTTCATTTACTAATTCATATACAGGTGTTGGTTTTTTTCTTGATTGTAAAAATTCTTGAAGATGCGATTTTGGGTCTTTTCTTATATTTTTTGGGTCAATGTGTTTTAAATGCTCACTATATATAGCACTAATTATTGAACGACACTCATTTATATTAGAATCAAGATAAACTGCGCCAATGATTGATTCCAATGTATTAGCTAATATTGAATCACGTCGCCAACCGCCACTTTTTAATTCGCCAGTTCCAAGTTTTAATTGTTTTTCAAGAGAAAGTTCTCTTGCAATTTCAGCTAATTTCTCTTTTTTAACAAGCGTAGCTCTTAGTCTAGTTAATTCACCTTCAGCTGCATCAGGGAAATTCAGATATAAATATTCAGCAATTAAAAAGCCAAGTATTGCATCCCCTAAATACTCAAGACGCTCATTATTGTCGTTACCAGCACTTCGATGGGTAAGAGCAGTATCTAGTAGACGTTTATTAGAAAAACTGTAAGTAGAGAAAGTAGTTATTTTATTCACTTTCCTGTTAATTCAATTGATTCGTCCACTCGAAGTGTTAAATCTAATTTATCGAATAGATGTTCACTTATTGAATATTTTACTGTCAGGAACCTCTTTGACCCTTCTTTTTTAACCTTAATTCTCTCTTTTCTAACTTTAGAATCTCCAAAACTATAGACATTGTTTATAAGTAAATTCTTTTCCATTAGACTTCGTACTTTAATAATACTATTTCTATTTTCATACTTCGCAGCTGCAACGCTACTCATTGCTTGTTTGACTGAGAAATATTCGGTATATAATGGAAATGCTCTGAGCCCAAACAGAAAAAAAGCTCCCAGCATTATAAAAATAATTAAAATACCTAAAACACCCATACCTTCTTGATTGTTTAATTTACTATTCATAGCTAATCTCACTTTATAGATTTTCCAATTCTTTTGTAATTAATAATATTTTTACTTTCCCCGTCCCAATTCATCCAAATTATAAAAGCTTTTCCAACCAAATTTTCTTCTGGGACAAAGCCCCAATAACGACTATCCTTGCTGTTATCTCTATTATCTCCGAGTACAAAATAATGTGAATCAGGAATTTTTGTTACAAATTCAAGTGAATCACGTTCTGGATCAATTAAAATATTATTCTCTACTTCTCCTAATTTCTCTAAAACCAATATAGAGCCCCTCATTGGCAATCCTGCGCCATAGGCTGGATATGAGCCAATTGTTACTTGCTCAACCACTTCATCGTTTATATATATGGTTTTATTATAATAAGCAATTTTATCACCTGGCAATCCTATAATCCTCTTTATATAGGGAATTTTTGGATTTTCAGGGTACCTAAATACAACTATATCCCCTCTTTCAGGTAAATTATTTTTGAAAAATTTCTCATGAGTAACAGGCAATCGTAATCCATAGTCGTATTTGTTCACTAGTATGAAATCGCCAATTAGTAGTGTTGGCATCATTGATGCAGATGGAATTCTAAATGGCTCAAAAATAAAAGAACGTAAAATGAGAACAATAAAAAAAATTGGAAAAAGTGATTTTGACTGATCTATTATTAAACTAATTATTTTACTTTTAATTGTATATTTGAAATTTAAAATAAAATAACTCGCTAATGCAATTAAGCCAGTAAAAATAGTTAAGAGTACTAATAATAATTCAAAATCAAAACTCATTTATTCTTCCCTACGTGTAAAATTGCCATAAATGCAGCCTGCGGTATTTCCACGGTTCCAAATTGCTTCATTCTTTTCTTTCCTTCTTTCTGTTTTTCTAAAAGTTTTCGTTTTCGTGTTATATCTCCACCATAACATTTAGCAGTAACATTTTTTCTCATCGCCTTCACTGTTTGTCTAGAAAGAATTTTAGAGCCAATAGCTGCTTGTATTGCAACATCATACATTTGTCGAGGTATGAATTCCTTAATTTTTTCAGTCAGCTCTCTGCCCTTTGATTGTGAAAAATCTTTATGGACAATAAATGACAAAGCATCTACATATTCATTATTAATTAATATTTCTAATTTAACTAAATCAGCTTCCTGATATTTTAAAAATGTATAATCAAATGATGCAAATCCCCTACTAACAGATTTCAATCTATCAAAAAAGTCTAATACAACCTCACTCATTGGCATTTCAAATGTCAGAGAGACCTGGCTTCCTATATAGTGTATTTTTTTTTGTACTCCTCTTTTTTCTATACATAGAGTTATAACGCTACCAAGATAGGTTTGTGGCACTAGAATGTCAGCAACAATAATTGGTTCTCTAATTTCTGATATCGTATTTGATAAAGGAAGTTTAGCTGGATTATCTACTGTAATAATTTTTTTACTTGTTGTAAGAACTTCATACACTACAGTTGGAGATGTTATAATCAATTCTAGATTATACTCTCTTTCTAAACGCTCCTGAATAATTTCCATATGCAGCATGCCTAGAAATCCACAGCGAAATCCAAATCCCAGTGCTTGCGATGTTTCTGGCTCATAATGTAATGCCGAATCATTAAGTCTTAATTTTGCTAATGCCTCTCTGAAAGACTCATAATCGGCAGAATCAATCGGGAATAGTCCTGAAAATACCCTTGGCTTTATTGTTTGAAAACCTGGTAATGATTCATCTGCTGGTGCTTTAGCCAATGTCAATGTATCTCCAACTGGGGCGCCATCAATTTCTTTTATACCAGCAACTACATAACCAACTTCACCAGTTGATAGTATTTTTTTTGGGTTTCGTTTTGGAGTAAAAATACCTAATTGATCAACAATAAAATCTCTTGATGAAGACATCACTCTTATTTTATCTCCAACTTTTATCTCGCCATCAACAATCCTTACTAAAGAAACAACACCAAGATAATTATCAAACCACGAATCAATAATTAATGCTTTTAATGGTGCATCGTTCTCACCTTGAGGAGAGGGAATATCTTGAATTAATTGCTCAAGCAGTTCTTCAACACCTACACCCGATTTTGCACTAACCTCTAATATGTTTTCTGCACTAATACCAATAATTTCTTCAATCTCAGATTGAACTCTTTCAGGTTCTGCAGATGGTAAATCTACTTTATTAAGCACTGGTAATACTTTAAGGTTGTTATCAATTGCAGTGATGGAATTGGCAACACTTTGTGCCTCTACTCCCTGAGACGCATCAACCACGAGTAATGCTCCCTCACATGCAGCTAATGAGCGCGACACTTCGTAACTAAAATCGACGTGCCCTGGAGTATCAATTATATTTAATTGATATATTTCTTTTGGATTTTTCTCATAATATAGGGTCACACTTTGAGATTTTATTGTTATACCGCGCTCTTTTTCAATATCCATTGAATCAAGGACTTGTTCTTCCATTTCACGATCGCTTAGAGCTCCACACATTTGAATAAAACGATCAGCTAAAGTGGATTTACCATGATCAATATGAGCAATAATTGAAAAATTTCTTATATATTTTAGCGATGGCATTAGATAATTTTACCCATGATAGAATTCATCAAATGGCGCGATTCTATACGATATTCGCCTTGCTATAAATGAAATAAAAGTTAAAAAGCAACGAAAGCGATATATTTGGACTTATATAGAAAAAAGTATTTTTTTTAGGATACTTAGTTATTCTAATTTCATTGCTAGAAAAACCGGGCCATCTCTTCTTTGAATTAACACAGATATTGATCGATCTTTGGGTAACTCTTTAACTAGCTTATTAAAATGCTCTATATTTTTTACTTTGATATTATCCAAAAGAAGAATAATGTCACCTCTTCGAATACCCGATTTTTGTGCTGGACCAACAGATATTTGCTCGACTATGATGCCATGATCATATATATCGATATCTTGTTTCTGTTTATCAGTTAAATCCTTCGCAACAATATTTAATGGATTTTTCAGTAGTTTAGATTTTTCACCTGAATTTTTTGCAGCCACTTCATTGTCTGTAGGTAATTCAAGTATTTCTACTTCAATTATTTTCGATTTCGACCGCCTTATTATGTCAACCCGAACAGTGCTGCCTATGGAGGTACTGCCAACTAATGGTGGAAGATCAGATGAAAATGTAACTTTCTTTCCATTGAATTTGACAATTATATCTCCAACTTCAATACCGCCTTGTTCGGCTGGACCATCAGGAATAACTTTTGCAATTAACGCGCCATGTGGGTGATCCATATCAAATGATTCTGCCAATTCACGTGTTACATCCTGAATCAATACACCTAACCATCCCCTTGAAACACGACCTTTCTCTTTTAATTGTAGATAGACATTCTCAACAACATTAACAGGAACCGCAAACGATAGTCCCATGAATCCACCAGTTCTACTATATATTTGTGAATTTACGCCAATAACTTCGCCATCAAGATTAAATAAAGGCCCACCTGAATTACCTGGATTAATAGCAACGTCAGTCTGTATAAAAGGAACATAATTTTCATTTGGTAGGCTACGACCAATAGCACTTATAATTCCAGCTGTGACAGAATAATCAAAACCAAAAGGAGAACCAATAGCCAATACCCATTCACCAACAGTTACTTTATCAGAGTCTCCAAACTTAAGATGTGGTAAATTTTTTCCATCAAGTTTTAGTACAGCAATATCACTTCTGGCATCAGAACCAACTAATTCTGCGACAAATTCACTTCTATCATTGAGTCTTACAATAATTTCATCAGCATCTTTTACAACATGATGATTCGTAATAACGTACCCATCTTTAGAAATTATAAATCCAGATCCTAGTGATGAACGCTCTTGAGATGGACCATGACCTGGCGGTACATCACCAAAATATTTCTTAAAAAACTCATAAAATGGGCTATTCTCAGGAATATCTGGCATATTTAAGCCTGGTGAAATTCCGCCTGATGATTTGATAGTTGTACTAATGTTAACAACGGCAGCAGAATTTTTTTCAACAAGCGGTTTAAAATTTGGAAGTGCATTCGCAAATAAATTAATTGAGCTAAAACAGAGTGTGATAATTAAAAAAGAGTTAAATAATTTTTTATGCATTTTTATATTCCTTTGATAGCTAAGGTTTCGCTTTAACTGAATTTACTATTAACTTTACGGTTGTTTTTGGCACTTCTCCCACGGCTGTTATTTGATACCCGTCAGTTTGTTTTGTATATGTATTGATACCACCAAAACTGCTTGTCTTTGGTAGAACTTTACGTTTATTTTCATTATTTATTTTTTCAACAAATATTGAAATAGTAGCTAGACCATCCGTATATATATAGTGTTCAACTGGAATGGCACTTGATAATAATGGATGTTTTGAAAATTTACTCATCAAAAAGCCCATTGGCATCCATGATGTTGTCCATTTTTTCTTTAATTTTGTTTGTTTAGCTGTATTGTCTTTGTCATTATAAATCCACTTGAAGTCGGCGCTTAAAATAGATGTTTTTAAAATATTATCCTTTATTTCTGGCATAGTTTTCATTTGCAAGAACATAACATCTTCTAGTATTACACCTCGATAATTTCTTAATATAGATCTAAGTAATAATTTTGATTCCTTATCTATCCAGAGTTGATATCCATAACGATATTTGTCCATAGGGTTTATATTAACAATCCATGTATCTAAACCAGCAATTCTATTATCACCAGTAATTTCAAAAGTATAAAAATTAGAGATTTTTTCAATCTCCTCAGGAATGTGCGACGGAACTAACTGCGTCAATTGATTTTTTTCAACTAAAACAACTTTTTTATCAGGAAAAAAATATTTAATTTCATTATTTTTCCTAACTACCTCTCTAGAGTTACCAGACAATGAAATTAGACGTTCCGATATATATCCATCATCATTCTTATGAATAATTCTCATAGTATCTAATTTACTGCCATGTCTGTACATAAATACACCATCATAATTAAGATTGATCGATGCATCAGACATTTCATTTATTAAATTTATTGGATCCAGATGCACATCTTTTGAATGTGCTACAAATGAATTTACTAGTGCAAATAAGAAAACTATAGTAATAAACTTAGACTTCAAAAAATTACTCCTCTGTTTCAATATTCACAATTCTTGCATACGGCAAGATAGAGTTCATTTTAACGTTGCTTCTGTATTGACTGTGATTAATCAAGTAATTATTTAATCTTTTATTTGATAGGAATTCATGTTCGTTTGACTCGTCTATACTCGCAGAGGAAATATATTCGTCTGGAAATGAAAATGTATTTAAATGTGGATCGATAATTTCTTCTTGCATATGAACAATGGAATTTGTTGGTTCTATAGATGTCGTATCGAATTGCTGTATGCCTAGCACAGCAAATATTGCAACTGATGCTGCAATAGCAAAACCAATTAGAGGTTCTTTATCAAATTTTAATGTTTTATGATGAAAAGGAGTTTTTGGTTCTGCAGTAATTGATTTTTTGATGCTTTCTAGGAAACTATTATTAATTTTCTTTGGTAAATATCCGCGTAAACAGTCGCCGATCATATGGTATCGTTTCCATTTATCTTTCATGCTTTCATCGATAAGAAGACGATCTAATACTTGTTTATTATTACCATGTTCGCCATCTACTAACGTCGATAATTCCTCTTGCTTCTCTTTGTTCATTTGTATTTTCCTTATATCCTCATTTTTCAAGTAGTGGTTTAATCTTGCTATCGATTGTCTCTCGAGCCCTAAATATTCTAGATCTAACAGTGCCGACGGGACACTCCATTACATCGGCAATTTCTTCGTAACTTAAGCCCTCTATCTCTCTTAGCATAATTGCTGATTTTAAATCCTCTGGCAGATTTTCAATAGTCCTCAATACTGTCTCTTGCAACTCATCCTTCAACAATAAGTTCTCGGGTGTAGTTTGCTCGGTTAGACTCATATTTCCATCGATTTGTTCAATTTCAGATACATCATAATCGCTTTTTGTAGGTCTTCTAGATTGAACAGTTAGGTGGTTTTTAGCGGTATTAACAGCAATTCTGTATAACCATGTGTAAAAGGCGCTATCCCCACGGAAATTAGGCAGCGCCTTATATGCCTTTATAAAAGTTTCTTGTGAAACATCTAATGCATCACTATGATTTTTAACAAATCTAGAGATTAGATTAACCACACGTTGTTGATACTTTAGAACGAGAAGATCATAGGCGTTTTTATCACCTTTCTTAACTCGTTCAATTATTTCATTATCTGTAATATTTTCGCCCATCAGGGCCTTCCTCATATGCTAAAATTAAAGTTAAGCATGAAATACAACGTTTATTGTGTATAAATATAATTATTAATTCAATATAATCAATAGCTTAAATGGAATATAATATATATTACCTTAACATATATGCATAACCAACTAGAATTTGACACTTTAATAATTGGCAGTGGTGCAGCGGGCCTAAGTTTAGCTTTAAAATTAGCAGATCACTCAAAGGTTGCCGTTTTATCGAAGGATGCCCTTATAGAAGGAGCAACTTTCTATGCTCAAGGTGGTGTCTCAGCCGTACTCGACAAACATGACTCAATTGAGTCACATATGCAAGATACTTTAACAACTGGTGGAGGATTATGCGATCCTGAAATTGTCCAATTTGTAGTTGAACGAGCACAACAAAGCATTGATTGGCTAATAGATATAGGTGTTGACTTTACACGATCAGATAACAAAAAAAACACAACTTCACAATTTCATTTACATAAAGAAGGCGGCCATAGTCATAGACGAATTATTCATGCTGCAGATGCAACAGGTAAAGTCATTGAAACAACCTTAGAATCAAGAGTAAGGCAACATAAAAATATTAAATTATTTGAACATCATGTTGCAGTTGACTTAATAACAGTTAATAAATTTATTAAAAGTAGTAATCGCTGTGTTGGTGCATACGTTCTTGATGTTGTGAAAAAAAATGTTCAAGTATTTAAAGCTAAAAATACAGTACTAGCTACAGGCGGGGCTGGTAAGGTTTATCTTTATACAAGCAACCCTGATAGTTGTACTGGAGATGGTATTGCCATGGCATATCGCGCCGGATGTCGTATAGCAAATATGGAGTTCATTCAATTTCATCCAACGTGCCTCTACCATCCTTCGGCAAAATCTTTTTTAATATCAGAAGCTTTGAGAGGTGAAGGAGCGAAATTAATTTTAAAAGACGGAAATAGTTTTATGCAGCGTTATGATGAACGAGAAGAACTAGCTCCAAGAGATATTGTTGCAAGAGCAATTGATCATGAAATGAAGAGATTAGGACATGATTGCGTTTATTTAGATATTTCACACAAAACAAATAAATTTATTCAAAAACATTTCCCAAATATAAGTAATTATTGCCTTGATTTAAATATTGATATTTCAAAGATACCAATACCTGTAGTGCCTGCTGCGCATTATACTTGTGGTGGAGTAATAGTTAATAAAAATGGTGAAACTGATATAACTAATTTATATGCTATTGGTGAAGTAAGCTATTCAGGATTGCATGGCGCTAACAGAATGGCTAGTAATTCATTATTAGAATGTTTTGTTTTTGCTAATTCAGCATACAATCATATTAAAAAATCTTCTGAAAAAAGCTATAAATTAGATAATATTAGAGATTGGGATGAAAGTCGGGTTACTAATTCTGATGAGGAAGTTGTTGTAAGTCATAACTGGGACGAGATTAGAAGATTTATGTGGGACTATGTTGGAATAGTAAGGACTACTAAAAGGCTTCAAAGAGCTCACCATAGAATAAAATTACTAAAATCAGAAATTAACGAATATTATGGAAATTTTAGAATAACAAAAGATTTAATTGAATTAAGAAATCTAGCAGTTGTAGCTGAAATCATTATTGAATCAGCATTACTTAGAAAAGAAAGCCGAGGACTACATTATACAACAGACTTTCCAATTTCGGATGATATGAATGTTCCAAAAAATACGATAATTAAATTAAATATTCAACCTAAAGACTACGCTGCGTAACAAACTATAATGGAAATTAATAAAGTAATAACTACAGAAAAATTATTGCAGATAATGTGTGTTCTACAAACTACTCTCGATATAAATTTTCTTATCGAGAATTTCAGCAATGAACTACAATCAATTATTCCGCATGAGTATTTAAGTTATAAAAATATAGATGATAAAATTAATGTAACTATTGGAAAAGAAGCTAAAAATAAACTAGTTGTAGATATCAATTTAAATAAAAGAAAATTAGGCAAACTAACATTATCAAGAAAAGATGAATTTGGAGAAAGTGAAAGCGAAAAAATTGAATATTTAACTACTCTACTACAATATCCAATCAACAATATATTGAACTATAGAGAGGCAATAGCTAATGCAAACATAGATCCAATTACAAAATTAAATAACCGGATGCTATTTAATAAAATTATAGAGCAAGAAATTGACTTTGCCCAAAGATACGAACAAAAACTCTTGTTAATGATGATTGATCTAGATAATTTTAAGAAAGTTAATGATGAACATGGCCACTTAACGGGTGATATATTATTAAAAAGCGTCTCAGATTTTCTTAGAAAATTTATGCGTCGAAGTGATTTAGTTTTTCGTTATGGCGGCGATGAATTTTGTATTATTCTAAGAAATACTTCATTAAATGGTGCTAATAAACTCGCAAATAGAATAAGAAGAAGCATTAAACATGAAGAATTTATTTGCAATGATTATCAAATAAAAATTACTGTATCAATTGGACTTGTAAAAATAAATGAAGGAGATGATACACCTAAATTTATAGGGCGCGCCGATAAACTTCTTTATGAAGCCAAAGAAATTGGCCGTAATAGTGTTATAACTGAGACTCCATAATAAAAAACTAATTGATTAATTTTTCCTTTTTCAGCATTTTTATAAATAAATCCTCATTCATTATTTTTATACCAAGCTCTAGAGCTTTTTCATATTTACTACCAGGATTAGCTCCATAAATTAAATAGTCGGTTTTTTTTGATACAGCTGAACTTACTTTTGCTTGTAAAGAAAGCAATAATTCTTCTGCATCTTTACGTTTAATATTCTTTAAACTTCCTGTAATAACAAAAGTTAATCCTTTAAGATTTGAACTATAATTACTTTTTGATTCATTCCAATGAATACCAGCAGCAACTAGTTTTTTTATAATTTTTTTATTATTTTCCTGCGTGAAAAAGCTTTTTATATTTTTTGCTACAATTGGTCCAATATCTGAAATATTTTCAAATTCTTCCTGAGAGCTTTTCTCGATCTCCTTAAAGGAGTGAAAATAATTCTCTAATGCACGAGCAGTACTCTCTCCTACTTCTGGAATACCTAGCGAATAAATAAATTTAGCTAATGTAGTAGATTTACTACTATTTATTGATTCTATGATATTGCTTGCTGATTTATCACCCATTCTATCTAGTGCTGAAAGTTCATTCTGTTTTAATGAAAAAATATCAGCAATGTTTTCAATCATTTTATTTTCTGTTAGTTTGTATATTAATTTTTCTCCAAGTCCTTCTATATTCATAGCTTTACGAGATACAAAATGAATAATAGCTTGATTTTTTTGTGCATCACAAGATAATCCACCTATACAAACATACGCTATTTTATCTTTTTGTTTTTTTACATCTGATCCACATATTGGACAAGATTTAGGCATTCTGAATTCTTTTACATTTTTACGTTTTTCTTTGATAACCGAAACAACTTCTGGGATTACGTCTCCAGCACGTCTAATATAAACCCAGTCACCTATCCTGACATCTTTTCGTTTAATTTCATCGAGATTATGGAGCGTTGCATTATTAATCATTGCCCCATCAACATTAACAGGTGATAAACGCGCAACAGGTGTCATAGTTCCTGTTCTACCAACTTGTACCTCGATATCAATTAATTGAGTTACTTCTTCAATGGGAGGAAATTTATATGCAATTGCCCATCGCGGAGATCGAGATACATTACCCAAAATCTTTTGCTTTTCTATGTAATCGATTTTAAAAACAACACCATCAATTTCATATGAAAGTTTTTTTCTAATATTTAAAATATGTGAATAATAGTCAAAACAATCCTTCAATCCACTTAATTCTTTTGATTCGACTGAAACAGGGAACCCCCAATTTTTTAATTGATTTAAAATTTGAGTATGTCTATCAAATTTTAATTTCCCTTCATAATTACCAATTCCATAAGCTGAAAAAGATAATGGCCTAGTAGATGTAACTTTTGGGTCAAGCTGTCTTAAACTACCTGCAGCAGCGTTTCTAGGATTAGCAAATGTTTTTAATTTTAATTTTTCTTGATTTTTATTTAGTTCAAAGAAACCTTTATGTGATATATAAATTTCGCCTCGTACTTCTAATAATTTAGGAATATTATCTCCAATTAAATTTAATGGTATTTGCATGATTGTCTTTACATTTAGGGTAACATCCTCTCCAGTAAATCCATCTCCTCTAGTTGCTGCCGTATGTAAGACACCGTTTTTATAAAATAAATTTATAGCTAATCCATCAAGTTTTGTCTCTCCACTAAAAACTAATATTTCTTCTGATAATTCAGTTGATAAACGATCATAGAATCTTTGCATTTCTTTCTCATTAAATGCATTTGCTAGTGATAGCATTGGATCAGTATGCTCTATTTCTTTAAATTCTGATAAAGGTGTTGTACCAATACGTTGAGTTGGTGAACTATTTGTGATTAATTGAGGGAATTCTTTTTCAATTTTTATTAGTTCTTTAAATAATCTATCGTATTCAGCATCTGGAATATCTGGATCATCTAAAACATAATATTTATGATTATGCTGCGTGATTTTTTTTCGAAGATTTTCAGCCTCTTTACTTGCTTGATTCAGATTCATCTATTTTTATTCTTTTAAAAAATTCTGCATTGCATCTAATCTTAATTCATTTTTTATTGATACCAGCATCGAGTCGTCACACAATTTAAAATCTTTTAGTCTAATATCTGTATTCAAATATTTTGATATTTTTTGAAGTTTTGGAAAAAAGATATTTTCAAAAATTGCATAATTATCGACATAATCCTCTTTATACATAAATGCTACTATACCTTTTGTTTTCATATCTGAAATTTTTTCAACATCAAAATAACCTGGCTCATACATATTAGCGATGCTAAATACTGGTTTACTAGATTCTTTGATTTTATAATCATTATTTTCTTGATCTTTAAAATAATGAAATATTTTCATTTCATCATATTCCATTCCAACTTCATTCATTATCTTATAAAAACTATGTCCATTAATAACTTCACCTTCGCGTGAAGTAATATAGAATATGATTAAATTTTCAGAAGGTATCTCATCTTTTTTAGTCAATGAATTATCTGACACCAAATCATTATCAACCTGATTTTTACTAGCATTACTATAATTAGAATCTAATGAAAATTGAGCATCTTTTAAATTATTCGATAGCTCGCTCAAATCTGTTATTGCTTTTGTATAATCCTCTTCTGTGAAAACTTGATTTGAGTGAATAGGTGATTCTGGAATTTCATCAACAGCTTTTAGAATATCAGTTTTATTATCATTCTTTTTTTTACGTAAAATTTCCCATATATAAAATCCTAGTACTATACAAACACCAATAACTAATAAAATTAAACGTAGGTTATTATCCATATTTATATTTCAATTTAGTTTGAAATTTATCTTACACAAAAAGAAAATTATCGATATTTAAGATGATATTTTAATATTAATTATGCTGACTCTGCCATTTCAACGGCCTCATCTACATCAACTGAAACGAGACGCGATACACCTGCTTCGTGCATAGTAACACCTAGAAGTTGATTTGCTATTTCCATTGTTATTTTATTATGAGTAATGAAAATAAATTGAACATCATTAGACATAGATTTTACTAACTCACTAAAGCGACCAACATTATTATCATCAAGCGGAGCATCAACCTCATCTAAGATACAAAATGGTGCAGGATTTAATTTAAATATCGCAAAAACAAGAGCAACAGCGGCAAGAGCTTTCTCGCCTCCAGATAGTAAATGTATATTTGTGTTTTTCTTGCCAGGTGGTTGCGCCATTATTGAAACGCCCGTGCTTAACAATTCGTCACCTGTCAATTGTAAGTATGCATGTCCACCACCAAATAATTTTGGGAACATTTCCTTGATGTTTTTATTAAGTTCATCAAATGTTTCTTTAAATCTAGTCCTCGATTCCTTATCGATTTTTCGTATTGCATTTTCAAGTGTATTTAAAGCATCTGTTAAATCATTGTGCTGATTATCTAAATATAATTTACGCTCTGAATTTTGATTGTATTCGTCTATAGCAGCTAAATTAATCGGTCCTAGCCTTTGAATTTTTCGATCAATACTCTCAAGGTTGTTTTTCCAGTCATCTTGATTTGCTTTTTCTGTAATTGACTTAAGTAGATTTTTTGGATTTTCTTTTTCCTGTTCTAGTTGTTCTTCTACTGTTTGTATTTTTACTTGGCAACTATTAACGTCAAGACGTGCATTTTCTAGATTTGCCCTCAAACCTTCTAGTGATTGATCAAATTTATGCCTGCTCTCCTCGGATTCACGAATTTTTACCTGAATCAATTCAACATTTGTTCTTGCATCTTTTAACTTATTTTCAGCTTGAATTTTATCTTTTAATAATTTATCAATTTTAGTTTGGATATTCTTAATAGGTGTTTTTGTATCAAGCAAATTTTGCTCTAAACCAGATATTCTCTCCTTTAAATTATTCAATTGAGTATTATTACGTTCAATTACTTCTTTATATGTTGCGTGTCGAGTACTCTTAGAAGCAAGTATTTCTCTAAGAGCAGAAATATTATCTTGCTGTTCTGTAATTGAAGACTGGTGCTCACTTAAGATTGACTCACTATCTTCTAATCTCTCTTCATTTTCACTCAAATCCAACTCTAGTGATTTAATAGTGTTGCTTATCTCATTAATTTCTTTGTTTAGGCGTCTAATCTCATCTTCTCTATACAAAATACTTTCATTTTCATCAGAAATATTATTAACAACAGCCCAGTTTTTTGATAGCCACACACCATTTTTTGTAACAATTGATTGGCTATCATTAATTTTTGGAAGCATCTTTAGTGCCTCTGGCAATGTTTCAGCAATAAAAACATTTGATAAAAAAACTGGGCAGTGCTCGTCAGATTCTGCTTTATCTAGTAAACGCGGAAATATATCTTTCTTAGAAGTATCCAAAGATTGATTTATATTAATGAGCCCAAACTTACCAGGTGCCTTATCAAGTTTAGTCAAGTATTTACTCATATTGTCTATACAAAAATGATGAAGACGGGAATTTAAAACAGTCTCTAGCGCATATCTCCATTCGGGTTTAATTTTTATAAGCTGAGAGAGGCGATTTTCTTTATTAAGTTTATTTTCTTTTAGCCATAATGCTAGATCATGATCTTCATCTATTACTGAATCTCTAATGGTTTCTAAAGAGACTAGTTGTCCGCGTAGCTTTTGATAATCTTGGCGTACTAAATCAAGCTCAGAAAGTACATCCTTAACCTTATCCCTATATTTTTTAACATCATTCTGTTTTGTAACAAAAATCTCATGAGCTTTTTTACTGTCGTTTCTATGATCATTTAATTCAGGTTCTAATTGCGTTAATTCATTTTGCAGATTCACATATTCTGTCTGATCTGATTTCTGCTGCTCCAAGATATCCTTGTGTGTTCCTCGAGCTTTAACTAATTCAACTTCTGACGTTGATATTTTTTCATGCTCATATTTTAGATTTTGTTCATATTCAGTTATATCACTACCAACTTTATAGAAATTAGACTGCATATTATTAAAATGCTCATTTGAATCACTCAAATTACTACGTAATGTTTCAATTTCAGCTTCGATAGCTCTGACATTTGCTACTGCAGATTCAACTGAATTTTCTTTTTTTGCCGCATTTTTATTAAGATCATCAATATCTTTATTTAAATCACGCCAGTTTATTGCCAATAACTCTAAACCAATCTTACGATGTTCTTTCTTCAGTGTTTTATATTTTTCTGCACCTTTTGCTTGGCGATTCAAATGATTTAATTGTTTTTCAAGTTCTTCTCGTAAATCATTTAGGCGATCTAAATTTTCTTTTGTATGCTTAATTCTATTTTCAGTCTCGCGTCTTCTTTCGCGATATTTTGAGATACCTGCAGCTTCCTCAATAAAAACTCTTAATTCTTCTGGCTTTGCCTCAATTAATCTTGAAATCATGCCTTGCTCAATAATTGCATAACTTCTAGGTCCGAGACCTGTGCCAAGAAATATTGCAGTTATATCTCGCCTTCGACAACGTGTTCCATTTAAGTAATAAGTCGATACTGCATCTCGATTAATTTGTCTTTTTATTGATATTTCATTGTAACTAGCATACTGCCCACCTAATTTTTTTTCCGTATTATCAAAAACTAATTCAACAGAGGCTTGCCCTACAGGTTGACGTGTATTTGAGCCGCTAAAAATAACATCGGTGAGTGATTCTCCGCGCAAATGCTTTGCGGAACTCTCGCCCATAACCCACGTTACTGCATCAATGATATTCGATTTACCGCATCCATTGGGTCCGACGACTCCGACGAGGCTGCTTGGAATAATTAGGTTGGTAGGGTCTACAAATGATTTAAAACCGGATAGTTTTATGTTGCATAGACGCATGAGGCAATACGATACTAGAGTTCTAGTCTCCTGTCCAAACGAAAAAACTATTAATGTAGTTTATTAAAAAGAATATATATCCTATTGTAAAAGAAGATTTTTATATTCTACTGTTAAAAAAAATTCATGTGATATTTAACATTATATTTTCTATATAATACAAACTGACTAATCTAAAAGGAAGAGAATAACTAAAATGACTGATAGCACATTTGATATTTTAGACACATTTCCAAACCCAAAAATCAAAAGAGATTTTACGATAAATATTGAAATACCTGAATTCAGTTGCTTGTGCCCTAAAACAGGACAACCTGACTTTGCAGTATTAGAGATCGATTACATTCCTGATGAGCTATGCATAGAGCTAAAATCTTTAAAGCTATACATATGGTCCTATCGTGATCAGGGAGCTTTTCATGAGGCTGTAACAAACAAAATCCTGGATGATTTAGTCGCTAAAATATCTCCACGTTTTATGTCTATAGAAGCAAAATTCAATGTACGGGGCGGAATCTACACAAATGTAACTGCAGAATATATAAAGGAAGGATGGTCTCCTAGCTAAAAAGCTAAAAAAATATTAGTTAATTCATAATTGCCCATTTTAATTCTTTCTGGTATACAGTCACGCTGATTTTTGTTTACTGGAGCACAGTGAATGGCTGCAAAGAAAAAGGTCGCCAAAAAGAAGGTGACTAAGAAAAAAGCTGCAAAGAAAAAGGT